>JASHVU010000484.1 GCA_030044455.1 Acidobacteriaceae bacterium
GTCGCCGATCGCCTCGTACAACGCCTCGACGGGCGAAGTCACGGCGGTGGTCGAACCCGGTTCGCTGTGGACTGCGTCCGGGCCTTGGTCCGCATCCGGCATCTACGGAAACAAGGCGTTCCTGTCGGGAACGAATTCTGCCGCGATCTGGGGCGTCACGCCAATATGGACCAACGGCGATCCCAACGGCGTCACGGTGTTGTGGGGCAAAACCGTGCTTTGGGGCAAGGGTTCGCCGCAAGCCGAAACGGTATTGTGGGGAAAGACGGGAACCGACGCCTCATCGGTACCACTCGAATTCTGACCTGGCATCTGCTGCAAATTCAATGCCTGAACCTGAACGCGAATCCTGGGCTGCTGCCGCAATCCAGGGTTCGCGGTTCGGGGACCGGTCTTCTGCGTGAAATGGAGACGCTGCTCGACAAGCACTCTGATGGGAACGTACCACGGCCTGTTGGCGCCAGCTGTCCTCGGCTCCCGAGCCAGACGGCGAGCATCCCAAACCGGGTCTACATCCCGGCTCGACCGGTTCCGCAAACGCCCGAGCAAACCCGACCGTCGGAGTTTGAATACACGGGCAACACGGCGCTGACCGTCGTCAGCCCCCTCACCGGGCGCAAATACCTATTTGCGCAACCAGGTGCGCGCGTGAGTGTCGATACCATGGATCGGTCATGGATTGCTTCTGTTCCTCATCTCAAGCGCTCGAATTGAATCGGCTTGAATGCGGCTTTGCCCCTGGGCCTCGGGCCGTGCGTGTCGATCCGGTAACGGCAGGAATTGCTGTAACGCCTTGGTTCTCTCCAGCGGATCTTTCCAGCCGAAAAGAGCAAATCACTCGCGATCGTACATCTGGAACACCGCCCAATAAAACGGCAGACGGAATCTGCCTGCCGAATGAAGCAGAGTGAGTTTGGCCGTGCGCAGTGAAGCCTCTGGAGAATTCCCCAGGGCAATGCTGCCATAGAAGCTGTCCATCAGGCGCGGAGTTGAACTGTCGCTCACCTCCCATAATGCGCCCACGACTCTCTCGGCGCCGGCGCGGAGAAATGCCCACGATAGCCCAACCAGGCCTTCGCCTGCGTAAAGGCGAGTACCGCTTCCATAGCAAGCCGAAATAGTCACCAGTTGCGCGTCGATCGGTTGCCGGATGATGTCGCGGGCATAGAGCTTGAACGAGCTGTCATCCGCGCGTGAACTCGAAAGAACGATGGCGGAATCGAGGGGATCGGTGCTATTGGCGATGGCGTGCGACACAAAGTGGATGTAGGAGTATTGCGACGGATGGCTCGACAAGTAAGCCGCGGGAGTGGCCTCGCGGCCGGCAACAACCGAGAGCCGGTTTTTCTCGAAATGGCTTTCGATCCTGGTCATCTCATAGGCGAAGAGAGGCAGGCTCGGAAAGTCCGGACTGGGAGAAACCGGATCACCAAGAAGAAGCATTGCCGAACCCTGATCCCGGGCGGTCTTTGACGCACCAAGCATTGCCAGCGAGGGTGCGGACACAATCGTCAAATCGTCGACAAGGTAATGGCTTGCCGCGCCGGAATTCTGGTCCTGCCCAGGGCTTGGGCCTGGAACGATCAGAGTTTCAAAATTCACTTCGCTCAGCACGCCGTCGGCGAGCAGAATTACCGGCTTATCGGGACGAATGATTCCATTGGCCGGCGCAATCAAAGTTTGATAGAGCCACTTCCCATCCGGGTTTCGGGTTGCCAGTGGGTCCTCGAGCTTCAAAATCGCGTTGCTGTAACCCTGGACGTGAGCGGCGATTTGCTGCCGGGTCGGCAGGGTAAACATTGCTACTCGCTGCGGCGTGATGGCCCACAGATAGGATTGCTCGTCACCCAGCCAGTAGAAGAGCAGGGTGGCATTGGCGCTTTGAGCTATCCGTCGCGGGTCCAACGTTGCGCGAGCAAGAGCGCGTTTTCCGCGATCGGCGTCCAGTCCCTGTTCCAGGGTCCAACCGCGGCTCTCGTCGGCTGCATCGAGCGCGGCGCCGGTCCTTCCATGCTGAATCAACAGGTGAATGTAATCGTCATAAATCTCCGTCGCATTGGCCCCGAAAGGAAGTTGTGCCTCTTCTTTCTTGAGAGTTTCCCTTGCTGACTCATAAACGTTCAAAGTCGACCTGTACATCTGTTCGGCGGCTGCCGTACGTCCCTGGGCTTCATAGAGCCCGGCAAGCTCAGAGCCCGCGTCCAGGCGAATTGTCGTCAGAGCTGCCGGGTCGTTCCACACCGAGCGATCATCGGCCTCAGCCTCTGCGTCCCGATGCATCTCAGCAGCCAACTCGCCCTTGGTAAGCATCAGGTTTGGACTGATCCGTTCTCCGCCCGCGGTCTCCATCGGAGTTACCTGGTCAATAAACGCGCCAGCCTCTTTTAGATTTCCCCGCACTGCTGAGATCTGGGCCATATCCTCGAGCGCGTTCTCAATGTCACCTTTGCTGTCGAGCTGTTGTGCCAGTAAGAGCGCCTGGCGGTAGCACTCCATGGCGCGAGGCCAGTCGCTCCTGTCGCGGTAAACATATCCGGCGTCGCTGAGACGCTTCAATTGTTCGCGCGGGCTCCCGGCGCGGGCTGCGGCGTTTTCGGCAGCAAGAAACTGCTCAAGTGCTCTATCATCGTCTCCCAACTGGTAGTAAGCCCAGCCGAGACTTCCCGAGCACTTTTCTTTCAGGTTCTCCGCGCCGATTTCGCCCGACATACGGGTTGCGCTCCGCAACCAATCGAGAGCTTCGTCAAAATGATCGACCTGGAGCGCAGCCCACCCCAGATTCAATTCGGCACTGGCATCGAGGTAGACGTCATGATGGGCTTCGGCAAACAGGTGGGTTGCCAGGAAAAGCTCCCGGGCCTGCGGAATATCACCACGCTCACCTGCAAAGATGCCGCGGGCCCGAAGCACTTCACCACAGCTGGCGAAGGCTGAAGCCTTGCAAAGTTCGCGGGCCCGGGCGAGCTTCTGCTCTGCCATGGGTAGCTGCTGCTGTCGAAATAGTGCGATGCCCTCGATCGTCTGACTGCGAATGACCGAGTCTGCGCTGCCTGGCTTGAAATCGTTGTCGCTCAATGTCCGCAGTACGTCGCCGTACATTCCGCGCTGCAACTGGGACTGTGCCTTCAGCAGCAGAAACTCAGAGGCCCACCTGGGATTGTTGGTGCGGTATCGCTCGTATCCCCGTTGCGCCTCCTGCTGGCTGCCTTCAAGATCTCCGCGCACGAAAAGTTGCCGCGCATGATCGTATTGGGATTGTGCGCTGATAGCGCCTGAGTCTTTGAGCGGGATCAGGGTCAACAGTAAAATGAGCCACGCCAACCGGAGAGGCATGCGCTGCCGTTTCTCCGGCTGCCGCACAGCAAATTCCACGTCCGGATCGAGCGGTTTCAGGTTGCCAGACTCTGCTCCGATTACGGATCGTTCGATCCGTTGCTGGACCCGCTGCCGATCGGCACGTTGCCTTTGACTGCGCAGCCAAGCTCCAGGTCCACCATGGTGAGATGCACATTCGTGATCCTCGGAGCTCCGGTCGGAGTATTGTGATCGTCGTGATTGATCTTCAACCTGCCCAGAATAATCCTGCCAAAGTCGGGAACATAGACGATGTGACCGAACGAAATGCCAGGGTAAGAGCCGCTCGCTCGATTCACCAAAGAACATTCGACCGCCTCCGCACTCCCGAGAGTCGAGGAAAGTCGATTGTAATTGTCGCGCAAGTCATCGTGAAGACCGTCGCTCCCAAGGATGCGGCTGTATTGGCTGCCCACGCGGCCAATCAGGCCCGGGTCCCTGGTATATTGCCCATCCCCATCCGGCTTGGCGCCGAGCATATTGGGGTCAATCTCCAGGTCGACCGGGTGGCCCGCAATGCGCAGGTTCTCAAAGCGAGTTCCGAGAAAAGAGATCCGCGGCACGTAGCCCTCGAGCGGATGCTCGGTGATGATCTGCCCCACAACCCGGTCGGCCGTCACCACTTCCAGCACATTGAGTCCTTCAACCACAGTTGTGCTCAGCGTTGCCCAGCCGTGACCCGGTTTGGGGTCCCTGTTTCCGGCCACCTGCGTGTAGGCTGACTTGAACGATATAACCCCTTCGAGCCGGTATTCGCCAACATGTTCTGAGAAATAGCCGCCATGCCTGGGGAGCAAGGCATGGGTCTGAGGCTTGATCTCCTGGGCTAGAGGAAGATGCAGGTGACCGGAAAGGATGGTCGCATCCGCATGGTAATGATGCGTTCTTTCAATTGTCTCGGACATGCGCAAACTCTCTTTCAAAGACTTTGTGCCGGGAATTTTGACGGATGGCGTCGGGCCTGGGGGATTCTCTTTCTCGCTGGGACAAAGAAGCGCCGGGGATCCCGATGCGGCGCTTGAGAAACATTACAACACACTATCTGGCTAAGGAAACATCGAAAACATAGCGTTCGATTGGGGTAAGCTTTCCATCGGACCCGGCTCCGGAGATAGAAAGTGCGTAGGTACCGCTCTCGAGCATACCTCCCGGTATGACGACCGAGAGCTGAACATCGCCGGAGGAATCCGATTTCGGAGCCTGGATCGAACCCGACCACGCCAGCTTCCCGGCGGGGTCCTTGAGCTCGAATGCATACGAGACAAAACTGCCGATGCCGGGATCGAGTGGAAGATCAACAGGCAGGGAGATGCCATGCGTCCGGTCGGCGGTGACGGTTGTCTTCGCAACTCCGCGAGTTGCACCATATATCGGAGCAGTTGGAACCACAGTTGGCTGGTCTGCCGAAGCCCGAAGAGCGGGAAATGTGACCAGATTCTGGTAGCCGATCACAACCAGCAAAGCAGCAAAAGCAGGAGCTGCAAATGCCGGCCGCCACCAGCTAAACCAATGCGTCCGGCCTTTTTCGCTCTGAACGGCGTCTTTCACTTCAGTCCGACTGGGGGCAATTTTGCCTAACTGGACTTTCGCTTCATCAATAAACACGGTCGCAACGCGAGTGTCCAAAGCGCATTCCTGGCAGCCAAACATGTGCTCTTCAAACTCCTCGCGGGCATCGGGCGCAAGTTCGTTCAGCAGGTACCGTTCCACCGCCATCTGTTCAACTGCTTCGTTATGATTCATCGGCTTCATCCCCATCTTGATCGAGCTCATAGGCCTGTTCGCTCGCAAACCGGCATCCCGCTCATGCCTCCGCATCCAGCGGAACGGGCCCAATACGCTTCACATACTCGGTCTTGAATTCCTGCTTGGCCCGGTGAAGCAAGACCCGCAAATACTCGCGATCTACGCCAAACTCGCTGCATACCTCGTCGCGGTCGCGCTGATCCAGAAAGATCGCCTGCAACAGAGAACGGTCGCGTGGGGCCAGACCGAGCAGAATCTCCCTCACTTTTGCCCTGATCTGACCGGCAACTACCAGGTCCAGGGCGTCAGCACCGGTGGCGAGAGGCTCGGACCTTTCTTCAGAATCGAGCGACTCAGTGCGGCTGGAAGAGCGATACAACTCAAAGAGCACATTGTTACAAACGCTGTTCACAAAGGCGCCGAGACGTTCCGGCTGTTGCAGCCCCCCTTCTGTGCGCAGCACCTTGAACACGCGTGCAAAAGTCTCCTGGCACACGTCTTCAATGGCGTGCCGCGACTGGAGCCGCGCTCGCAACTTTACCTTGAGCAAGGTGGTGAAGTAGCCAACGAAATGCTCCTGGGTCTGCCGGTCTCCTTCGCAAAGGTTCGCTACATAACCTGCGTCGAATGAATGGAATTGCAACGAATTCTCCGCTGAAATCGAAGGATTCGAGTATACCATTGGGGTTCTAAGAGTCCAGTGAAGACGACGCGACCGCTCGGAGTTAGAAGCAGTTGAGCGCGAACGGGTAGCGCGGCGCGTTGCGGGTTGGGGAACAAAGTTCATGAAGCAATTCCAAACAGTCTGCTGGCCAGCATGTACTTCGCATCTCTCTCGTCCACTGCCTGAACCCGCCGATTTGCCGAGAAACTATAAAGTTGTCGAGTAATTCTGCCGCGCACGGCGATCCGCGGAATGCCCAGGTAGCAGAGATCCAGACACTCAATGTTCGGCCTGATGTATCTCTCAAAGTAGATCTGCGGATGATCAGAGGGCACGATGTTCTCCTTTGACTGCGCTGGCTGGCAAGCTCGTTAATGAGCAAGAGGAAAGGGCCCTGGAGGTCGGCGCATTTTGCAGCCGCAGAGCCGCGGCGAATGCCTGGAAGACGACCAGAACACAAATCCAGTCCCTGGTGAGTGCCAGAAACAAAGGCAGTAAAAGCACGAGAAGACAAAAGATAGCATAGGTACGCAAAGCGTTGAGACCGGAACGTACAATCCGGTGAAATGACTGGAACGGTCCGAGGCCGGACTTCGCAATGGAATCACCCAAGGCAGGCCGCATATTCGCCTGGCGGTCACGTGGATCGAACATCTCGACCATCATTCGGAACCTCCGAAGTGAGTTCTGCAGACGGAACCCGCATTTTTGGGCGAGCTCCGTCTGGTCTAGGGGGAGGACGCAGCTATCGTCGAGAGCCCGGTTGGGGCGTACCGTCAAAATCCGACCGAACCCTCCACGCAGATCTATATAGATATGAGCCCCGGCCGTCCCGCTCCCTCTATCGGGGCACGTTGAGTAGTGCAGCTCGGCGGAGAAACGTTTCAGGATTCGCGAAGAATCTTTTGAAAAGCTCTTGGCCTCAACACAAAACGTGTCACGGTACCACTTCACAGAACGCGGAAAAGCTCGCCGTGACAGGGTCTTGCATCAGGGCGCGAGTTTATTCGCGCCCTGACCCGTTTCATACCGGGGCGGAGAGCTTTTCTGCAAAATCTCTCATGCGCGGCAATATCTTCACCGGCTCAACGACATAACGGGTGTCTTGACTTCCCCACAAGCTGCATCGGAGAAGATTTCCGCTGCGGCTGTGAACCGAGACACAACGCTGATTCCCTGTTCAGAAATCCGCCCAGGCAAATTGGAGTCTGTGATCATGTCGGTGCAATTGACCTCGAACGTTCCCCCTCAGGAAGCCTCCGTTCGTGAACTCGTTTCCGTCCTTGATCTTGCTCGCCTCGTTTTATCTGGCCCGGCGCCAAGCTCTGTTGCGCAGGCGAGGTTAGACGACCCTGGGCATCGAAAGTTCTCCATTGTTGACAGCGCCCTCTGGCCGAAAGGCACATGACTCGCACTCGAATCACTGCAATGTTGCGCGTGATCGCAATGTCGTCTCCTTCGGAAAACAGAATTGCAGACGGCTTACTCCACCGATCGAATGGTCAAAACCTGATTAGGAGAAAGAAATGCCCGAGAAATCGATGATGAGGGCCCCCAAAAAAAGGGGCCCGTCCCAGGCAACTGGCTATCGTTCCGAAGTGCCGGCGCAGGTTCCTAAATGGCCTCCCAGTTCCTCAACTGAGCTGGGAGACGGAAGCGAATGCCAGCAGAAATGGAAGGCATTGTTTGACGGAAAGAGTGATTTGTCATTGGTTGCCCTTCACTTTTTGGAGTTAAGAAGGAGATCAAGGCTGAAACAAGGAATCGCCATTCAAGCGAACCAGATGGGAAAGGCTCCGTGCAAAAGAACGGTATCCAGCGGAACGCATGGGCTGCGGCAACCCTGAAGTTGGTGTGCCCCGGCGGTTTCAGCGCAAGGTCAGCGCTGCCTTGGAGTCGCGCCGACTTGAGGATGGCGCCTTCGGGATACAGCGACTCTGGTTTTGCGATAGGCCGCAGCGTATTCCCGCGGAAGCCTACAGCGCCAAGCAGGATCGGGGGTACAATCTGCATCCCGAGTTGTTTGACCATGCTGGCGAATGGAGCATTCCTCAAATACGCCATTCTGGTCACGTGAAACGCCAGTCAATGCAAGAAACTAAATAAAGCTATATTAGAAGGCTATTTTAAGAAGCAATCCGGACCACGTCAGCAGCGGCCAAACCGCTGCTGGCGCGGCAGCCGGAACGCAAAACGTCGACTGGATCGCCGAACCCGGAGGGTTGGCAGCTCATGGCGCCAGCCATCATTGGATGATGGCAGAAGCCGGTCGCCACGGCATGAGACAGGTGGGTAAGGTGAACTTGGGTGTTGGCATTGCTTGAACCGCACTTGCAAATACTGCGATTTCAAGTAGTTCGGTGACGCCCTTGACCAGACCTGGTTACCCGATACCGCACCCGGATTTCAATCCGGCCCACCCGCAAATGACGAGTGACTCTTTCGCTCCGGTTTGCATGTAATTTCCCCCTTCTGCGCTACATTCAAATCAGGGCAGAGAATCCTTCTGAAAAACGGCAGCCCCGAATCGCTCGCTGACCATCGGCCGTCGATCCCGGGGCTCATCGGTTTCGGTGTGATTTCGCGCTGC
>JASHVU010000485.1 GCA_030044455.1 Acidobacteriaceae bacterium
TCTCGCTTTCCGTCTGGCATTGGCGCACAGCTGTCTCTGGACGAAACAGTATCAATGTGTGCTCGATGTCTACCACGAGATCCTCACATTGAATGCGGAATCGGCCGAAGCGGACATGCTGGCTGGCGAAGCCATGGACGAAATGAACGACAATGCCGGTGCGACTACTCAATTCCGCGCCGCAGTCAAGCAAGACCCCCGGCTGCCCGATGTGCATTTCGGATTGGGCTATCTGCTGTGGTGTCAGCTGCAATATGAGGAAGCGGCGCGGGAGTTCCAGGCCGAGCTGGCCAACAATCCGGACCATGCTCAAGCCCTCGCATATCTCGCGGATACCGATATCAAATTGAGCCACCCTGAGGCGGCGCCGCCGCTGCTCAAGAAAGCGATCGGGATCGACCCCCGGATTGAACTGGCGCATCTCGATTTGGGCATCCTGGATAACGATGCTGGACGCAAAGATGACGCTCTGCGCGAACTTAAGATTGCCGAAAAGCTGAGCCCGAGCGACCAGAATGTCCACTACCGGCTGGCGCGGTTCTACCAGGCTGCGGGGATGAAAAGCGAGGCGAATACTGAATTCGAAAAGACCCGAAGCTTGCAGAAGGCCGCAGACGAAACGGTATTCAAGAAGCTGCATCCGTCACAAGCTAATGGCAAATCTGCAAATAATGCGCCAAGTGCACCGACTGCAAATTGACGATTCTATCTGAAACCGGCTTAAGCCTCAGATTCGACAGATCGGAATCAGCTACAAGGAGAGACAGAATGGAACGGCGAAGCTTCCTGAAGGCGGCAGCATTTACGGCAGCAGCATGGACATTCTCGCGGCATGAGGCATTGGCTCAACAGGCAGACAGCCATATTGAGATCCTGATGGACGAACCTGTCGGTACCATTGCTCCTGAAATCTACGGCCACTTTACCGAGCACCTCGGTTCAGTCATTTACGACGGCATCTATGTGGGCGAGAATTCAAAGATAGCGAACCAGGAGGGCCTTCGCTCTGCGCTGATCGAAAAGATGCGCGCCATCAAGGCGCCGGTTGTGCGCTGGCCCGGAGGCTGCTTTGCCGACAGCTACGACTGGCGCGACGGCATTGGCCCGCGTGACAAGCGGCCGCGCCGAACCAACTTCTGGACCGACAACTTCACCGCCGCCCAACAGAAGCAGAATATTCCGCAGGTCTACGAGCCGAACCAATTCGGCACCAGCGACTTTGTGCGTTTCTGCAAGCTTTCAGGGGCCGAACCTTACATCGCCGCCAACGTGCGCAGCCTGACGCCGCTCGACTTCGACCATTGGGTGGAGTATTGCAACTCTCCCCGCGGAACTACCACGCTTGCCGAAATGAGAGAGGCCGATGGGTCGGCCGATCCCTTCAATGTGCATTACTGGGGCGTAGGCAACGAAAGCTGGGGCTGCGGCGGCAATTTCGATCCCGAGGACTATGCTATCGAATACAAGCGATACACCACTTGGGTGCCCAGCTATGGCGTGAATCTCCACTTTGTTGCTTCCGGGCCAAACAGCGACGAACAGGCATGGACTCGAGGATTCTTCAACAAGCTTTGTCACGGTCAGCCCAGCCACGACATGCACGGAGTTTGGGGACTGAGCATCCACCACTATGCGTGGAACCTTTCGCGGGGCAAGACCCAGGATTGGGATGCCGGCAAAGGAGACGCGCTCAACTTCGAACCGATTGACTGGTATGAGTTGTGCAAAGAAACCGATCGCATCGGGGGCATCATCCTCGATCACTGGACCGCGCTGGGCGAGTTCGATCTGGACCGAAAGGTCAAGCTGGTTGTCGACGAATACGGCCCTTGGTACCGGCCCGGGACCGAAAATGCTCCAGAGCAGTTGCTGGGACAGATGATCACCGTTCGCGATGCCGTGATGACGGGCATGACTCTCGATACCTTTAATCGTAACGCTGACAAAGTGGGCATGGCCGCATGCGCCCAGCTCGTCAACTGTCTCAACTCTCTGTTCCTGACCCACGAAGACAAGTTCGCCACCACACCGGTTTTCAATGTCTTTGAAATGTACGCCGCGCACCAGGGCGGAAAGGCGTTGCGCACTGAATTCTCAGCTCCCGAAGTGAGTTACGATCGCGACGGCCAGCCGGCCAATTTCTGGGGTCTTAATGGTTCGGCTTCATTAAAAGGCAATACGCTGACCCTGACGGC
Source organism: Acidobacteriaceae bacterium (assembly GCA_030044455.1). Taxonomy (GTDB): domain Bacteria; phylum Acidobacteriota; class Terriglobia; order Terriglobales; family Acidobacteriaceae; genus Telmatobacter. The sequence continues at coordinate 2,196 of JASHVU010000485.1, forward strand.
GGTGAACCCCGACGTAGGCCGACCGCGTGAGGTGGAGATCGTTATTCGCGGCGCAAGCGCGGTGAGCGCCCACGCATGGGTTGTAGCTGAGAGCGACATCCACGCGCATAACACGCTCGACCAGCCAGACCGGGTCAAAACTCATGGCGCTGACGTAAGTGTGCGTCCCGACTCCATAGGTTTCACCTTCCCGCCGGCCTCAGTAGCGAAGATTGAGATACAACTAAGTTAGTACGCTACAAACACATGAGTTCGTAAAGTAATGCAAGAGCCGGTGATGAGAAGTGCGCACCAATGGGTTCTTTCATTTGAGCGCCGCGGCTGGGATGGTCACCGACGCCATGCGACCGGAGTTCTCATCGACCACTACAATCCTTACCGATCCGGAGCCGGGCCTGTTCTCAATGAACTGGTCGAAGGGGATTCCTTCCTGTAGTAACTTCTCGTAAGTGGCGGACTTCAGCGTCAATCGCAAAGTTTGCCCGCTAACTCGTGCGTGAAGGCCCTCGTCGTCTCTTTGGACCAGAAAGATATCCAGCTTATCGACCCAGCGTTCGCCTTCCTGCTTGAGAGCAAGGTCGTTGGCATCGATGTTGAGCTTGAATACGGCTCCTTCCGATGCTGCGACCGGGCTGGCGCTCATTCCGATCTCGTTCGAATCGGAGGGCTGCCAGATCGCCTGTCGGAGCCGCTCTTTGAGGGTAAAAGGCTCCCTGGAGTATTCGAAGCCGGTGCGGTAACGCAAGACGACACCGCGTCGTCTCAGAAGTTTCACAGTCAGCAAGTGATACTGGTCGTCGGCTGGAGTGTCGGGCGTAAAACCGAGCAAGTAAGTGGCGTGGCCATCTGCGACCACTTCATTGAGACTCGCAGCAATCTCGCCGGAGCGGCGAAATACCTGGCCGCCGGTAGCTGTCGCCATTTCCTCGATTGCAATCTGAATCGGATGGCTATCCTGCTCCACATCGGCAAGGCCGCGGCCGGTGGCCGCCCCGCCACTTTGCGGCCCTGGCGCTTCCGCTGCGCTGGGCGCCAACTCAATGTTGCGATTCTTGAGGCCGGGATCGATGGCCTCGGTCTCTAATTGTGATGCGTCGAGAGGATAGATACTGACCTGTGCATCATTCATAGCCTCTTGTACGCGCAGGATGTAGCTTTCAATGTGCTGGCTGCCTCTGTCGGCGCCAACTGCATTGCCGGTCCAGTCCACCAGCACGTTGTCCGAGGTGACCCATACGAGGTTCTTGTGGCCGGGAATGGCGCCGAGACGGCGGGCCATGCCAGCAAGAATTGTCATCGCGCTGCGCCCAGGATTGTTGCCGTTGTCGCGAAGATTCGGGTCAACGCCGCTGGCCGCATCCGGTGCCGTATCGATGTTCCCATTCACGGATTCGAGATCGGTCGAGTGCAGCACGGTATCGAACTGTTGCCGATTGCGCTGCTCCATCTCCTGCGTCCGGGCATACTGCTGGGCGCTGGGCATCCATTGAGTAAGCTGTGAGATGAGCGAGGCGTGGTCGTCTGTTCCCTCTTCCAGAACCTGGAACCCAGAAGCATTCATTACATAGAGTCCCACCCGCTCGCTTGCCGGAAGGGAGCGCAGAAACCCCAGCATTTCTCCGCGCGCATAAGTCAGATCGGACCATGCCAGGTGCTCTGCATCGACGAGAAGAATGGTGACGCCCGGCTCAGCCGCGTTGGTCCCTGGTTTCGCATCGGCAAGGTCCGCAAGACGATTCGAAAAGACCGGCTGGTTTGGTGCGGGGCCTGATTTACTCGATGCATGGTCGCCGTCATTTGTTGATTCAGTCACCGATCGGCTGAAAGACCGCACCTTCTGTATGCGGCCGTTATCGTAAATCTCAAAGTCTTCCGGTTTCAGGTCAGTCACAGGACGGCCTTTCTTGTCGACGGCCACCACACTTACATCGACCAATCGGGTCGTCACGTGAAGAGTAAATCCCACATCCGGCGTCAGCGGCGGTGTCGCAGTGGTCGCCGGCAAACTGGTAGATTCCGTAACGCTCATCTCGGGAGCCACAGGTCCTTTCTCTGCGGGTTGCTCTGGAGCAAGCGCCGTGACGGAAGGGATGGCTTGAGCAACCACACTGCTCTCCGGCGGAGCCGTCTCCATCGAACTCTCGCCAACTGCGGCCGAATTGACCTCGGGAACGCTCGCGGGAGT
>JASHVU010000486.1 GCA_030044455.1 Acidobacteriaceae bacterium
GTACTGCGATTCGAAGGTGCCGTAACCGTCGTTCACGGTCACAACGTACCGGCCATCGGGAGAGATAGCCATTGAGACGGGCAGGCTGTTGAGCCGCTGCGGATCTCCGGGCGCCTCGCCGACCAGTTGCTTGCTCGAAGGCAGATCGACAAACGACGAAGTGCTTTGCGCGGGAAGAACCAACGGCACGACGGCAAAAGCCGTCGAGAAAAGAGCACACAATTTCAGACGCATTTAGAACCTCAGCATGATGAGATGCGAGCAAGGGAAGGCACGGCTAAATCAGCCGAAACCGGGCGGCAATCACAGATGGGATTTTACACGCGGGATCGAACAGATGGTTGAATTCGAGCTCTGATCTTAAAACTTCGAGCTTTCAGCTATCAGTCTTCAGCTTCTTCATCGCTTGGGCGAAACTCTTCACCTTCGCACGAAGGGGCTGAAAGCTGATAGCTGACCGCTGATGGCTGTTTTACGGGTAGATGCCCCGAATCTGCACGGCCTCAGCCACGCGGCCGATGCCGAGTATGTTGGCCGCGATGCGCATCGGCACCTTCTTATCGAGGTGGATTTTGAGCACGTCGCGGAAGGCCGACTTCATCACCCGCTCGAGACGGTTATAGACATCCTGGGCCTCCCAGAAGAGGTGCTGCTCGTCCTGTACCCACTCAAAGTAGGAAACGGTGACGCCGCCGGCGTTGCACAGAATATCGGGAATGACGAATGCACCCTTGCTCTCGAGGATTCTGTCGGCCTCGGGAGTGAGCGGTCCGTTGGCTGCTTCGGCAATGATGCGGGCACGCACGCTGCGGGCATTGTCGGCGTGGACCATGTTCTCGAGCGCCGCCGGAACCAGGATGTCGCAGTTGAGCGCGATCAGGTCCTGCGGGTGGATGGGCTCGCTGTCAGGGAATCCGTCAACGTGGCCGCACATCGCCTTCATGTTGATGAGTTCGGGAATGTCGAGCCCATCACGGTTGAATACGCAGCCGGTAGAGTCGCTTACGGCGATGATTTTTGCGCCGGCTTCATAGAGTAGTTGCGCCGTAACCGATCCGGCATTACCAAAGCCCTGCACAGCGACAGTCGCGCCCTTGAGCGGAATGTTCAGATGTTCGCAGGCACATTGGATGGTGTAGAAAACGCCGCGGCCGGTGGCTTCATTGCGGCCCAGCGATCCGCCCAGGCTGATGGGCTTGCCGGTCACCACGCCGGGGATCGAATACCCCTTGGTCATGCTGTAGGTATCCATGATCCAGGCCATGGTTTGCGAATTGGTGTAGACGTCGGGCGCAGGAATATCCTGCTCCGGCCCGATAAGCGGCAGAATCGCGCTGGTGTAGCGGCGCGTCATGCGCTCAAGCTCGCCTTGTGACATGTGCTTGGGATCGCAGGTAATGCCTCCCTTCGCGCCGCCAAAAGGAATATTCACCACGGCGCACTTCCAGGTCATCCAGGTGGCTAATGCTTTTACTTCGTCGAGAGTCACCTGCGGATGGAACCGGATGCCACCCTTGGCCGGGCCACGACATGAGCTGTGTTGAACGCGATAGCCTTCAAACCGGCGAATGCTGCCGTCATCCATGCGCACCGGCACAGTGACCGTGAGCATGCGCTCGGGATACTTGATCATCTCGCGCGTATTGTGGTCGAGTTGCATGGCGTCAGCCGCGGTATCGAAGTTCTCCATGGCAACGTCATAGGCGTTGTCTTTTCTGATTGTCGTTATCATGCGTTATTTCCTCCTTGCCGGAACAAACCGGCGCGTTTTCTCGCGCGCCGCCATCCGCTCAGGCAACACTTGTGTGCTCCAGTTCAACCACTTTCGGTGTCGAATTCTGGAGCGTTCCGTAAACCGGAAGAACCCAGTTTCTGTACTGTGCAAGGCGGCCATGCACAATGTCGGAGTAGAGAATTTGCAATAGCCGCGTCCAGGCGCCGATCGCGCCATCCTTCACCGAGCGGTGATCCACGCGCACGACCGGCGCTAGGCCAACCGCCGTGCCTGAAAGGAAGAGTTCGTCGGCGATGTAAAGTTCGCTGCGATCGATGGGCCGTTCCAGAACCGGAAGTCCAAGTTCCTTGTGCGCAAGCTCCATGATCGTGGAACGTGTAATGCCTTCGAGCACATTCTCAGTCACCGGCGGCGTGACGAGAGTTCCCTTGCGCACCATGAACAGATTGCATGTGGCGCCTTCGGTCACATGGCCGTCTTCATTTAACAGAATGGCCTCGTCAAAGCCGGCTCGCCGAGCATCATCGCTGGCCAGCGCGCTGTTGGCATAGGCGCCGCAGATCTTGGCGCGCACCGGAATGGCGGCGTCTTCAATCCTTCGCCACGAGCTCACGCCGGCGTGCACTCCATTTTCGCTGTGCAGATATTCGCCGAAGGGCAGCGCCACAATGGCGAAGGCGTTCTCATCGTCAGGGCAGACGCCAATGCGCTCAGCAGATTTGTAGGCAAGCGGGCGAACATAGAGATCGGTCTTGAATCGATTGCGGCGCATCAGCTCGACCGTGACCGCGCAGAGCTCTTCGGCGGAAAGCCCGACATCGATGCGCAAAATGCCGCAATTCTGCTTCCAGCGCTCGTAGTGCTCCTGCGGGCGGAAAATGAAGAGCTCGCTGGAATCTTCGTCCCAATGGGCGCGAATCCCTTCAAACACCCCGGTTCCATAATTCAGCGCGTGGGTCAGAATGCCGACGCGCGCCTCGGCCAGCGGCACATATTTGCCGCCGAAATACACAATCATGTCAGGATTCACGGCCGGCTTCATCTCACACCTCCAGTAACGATTCCTTCAGGGTCTCCTTCATCATTTCCCGTCCGCGGGCGATGGCCTTCCGATCGAGCTCCACCCATCGGGAACTCTTCACCAGCCTGCGCAGAGCCACCTCCACGCTGGCCTGCGGAAGCACATTCGCCCTCTCCAGCAATGCGCCCAGCATCACCATGTTGCAGGCGCGCGGGTCGCCAAGTTCGTCGGCGGCACGCAAAAATGGAAGGGCAAGTACATGCACATCCTTGCGGCGGCAATCCTCGGGAAAGTCGTCGCCGTTGTACAGCACCCAACCGCCGGGCCGCACGCTACGATCGAACTTGCGCAGTGACGGCTCGTTCATCGCCACCAGCAAATGCGGCCGCGCCACTAGCGGTGAGTCAATGGGTTCGCTCGACAATCGCACGTGGCAGTTCGACGTGCCCGAACGCATCTCTGGCCCATAGGATGGCAGCCACGAAACTTCAAGCCCGGCATCGAGGCCGGCTTCCGCCAGGACCTCGCCCAGCAGAAGCACGCCCTGCCCGCCAAAGCCGGCAATGCGCACTTCGAGA
>JASHVU010000487.1 GCA_030044455.1 Acidobacteriaceae bacterium
ACCAGCGACTTCCCCTTGTCGTGGGCCTGCCACCATGTGTAGGCCATCAACATGTGCGCTTCCGCCGTGTTGCCGTTGGCCAGCAGCTTTTGAATAAGCTGCGCGCCGCGGTCGGTCTGGCCCTCGTGGAGCAGGGCTGTGCCCAGCATGTAATCGAGGGCGCGATCGTCGGAGTGCGAGGCCTCCAATGGATCGAGCAGCGACACTACCCGATCGTTTTCACCCTGGCGAAGATAGCACTCGGCCAGCAGCAGCGCAACGCGATCGTGATTTGGGTCGGAACTGGGCTGGGTCCCGTAGACTGCTTCAAACTCGCGGGCCGCCTTGGGAATATCGCCCGCCTTATAAAGAGCCAGCCCCAGGTTCAGGCGGATACCGGAATTCGACGGGTCGCCCTTGAGCGCCAGCGTGTATTGCTGAATGGCTTCGGGAAAACGCCCCTCGTGCGCCAGTGCGGCGCCCAGATTCGAACGAACCGGCGCCGCCTCGGGATGAACCTTCAGAAACGCCTTGTAGGCATCGATGGCTTCGGCGTAGTGGCCCGACTGCTGCAACTCGATCGCATGGCGCAAAGACTCCTGGGCGGGATCATTCTGCGCAAACGTGAGTCCTGCACAAAGCAGAAACAGAATTGTCGACCGACCCAGCACGTCTTCGTTCACACCTTTTTTGCCTGGGCGTAAGAGATTCACGCCCAGACCGTACTACTGCACCTGGAAATCGACAGCCTGCTCCGCAGTGGCTGAACCCTGCGTAACATCCAGTTTGATTTGATAAGAACCGGGCTTGAACGAGTCGCCGGGAAGAGCCGCTACGTAAGCAATCCGGCCGTCTGCCGAGGCTGCGGGCAACGCGATCGGGGCGGAGCCGAGGTACTGTCCGTCCTTGTAGAAGCCCATCGTGGCCTGCGGCGCATCTTTGACTGAGGGATCCGGATACACGTTGAAATAGAACGGCAGGATATGTCCCGGTCCGCCCTGCAATTTGTCGTCGAGTGTCGGTGTAACTTTTCCCGCCGGGTACCCCTGCCCTGCCGGGTAGTAGAAAGGATCTCCCGGCACGATGTCTTTCACCTGATCGGTCTTGTGGACAATCACAAGATCGCTGACCGCCAGCTTCGGATTTGGAGCCGGCACCGTAAGCGTGCTCTTCGACACGCCAATCTTGTTGCCTTTCTTGTCCATCACCACCGCTTCAAGCGTATAGGTTCCCGGATCCAGTTCGGCTTTGAATGTTTTGATCAGGTCGCCCTGCTGATATTGATCGACTTTGCTGGCGTCTACTGTAACAGCGAAAGGCTGGCTGAACTTCGAAACGATGTTTCCACTTGAATCCTTCACAACCGCCAACATTGGGGCGTCGACCACCGCAGTCTTGCCATCGGGCTGTTTCTCAAAGGTCAGTCCCTTGAGCGGTGCCTCGATGGTCACCTCGTATTCGATCTTCGGCCCGCGCTCGCTGAAACGATCTGCCCCCGCCGTGAACGCCACTTCGGTCGGAGCCTGCGCTGCGCTCAACGCATTCAGCAGCGGCACTTCGTAGGCATACACCTGTTGACCGCCTCCCAGCTGAGGAAGCGCAAAGTAGCCGCTGCGGGAGTGAACTTCGATGCCGGGCCGGTCAACCTTCACAGTGATCTTCCTGAACTTCCCGTCATACGTGGTGATGTTCGGGTCGTAGGCAGCCTCGTAGTAGGTTCGCACCTCGTCCATCACGATTCTGAGAGGCGCCTTGTAGTCGTTGGTTTCTGCAATCGCAACTCCTCCGGTCTGCCGGGCCAGATCCCGCAGCCATTCTTCGGGATTCGACCGCAAGCCGTTCTCCGCGGTCTCCTGCGCCTGAGCCTGGGATTGCGTAACCTCGCCGACGCCGCTGCTCATTGACAGATTGCGGGTTTCGCCCGCAGCATCGCCAATCTGGCCGCGGCCGCTATCATTCTGGCTGAATGTCACCAGCCCCTTGGGGTCGACCGTGTAGAAAGTAATGTTGGCTCGATTCGCCATCCCGATCATGTATTGGTACTGTTCTTTGGCGGAATCGGGAATCATCATCCACGGATTGAAATAAATCACCACCTTGCGGCCGGGCAGATGCGCCTGCGCCTGCACCAGAGCCAGCAGAGCGTCGATCGATGCGCGGGCACTCGCCTCACGGGTTGCAGAATCGGCCTCATTCAGCATGTCGTACTGCATCTTGTTCATGCGGTAAGTGACCGCATTCGAAATCGAGTTCTGGCTCGGCATCGAAGTGCCGTTCGAGGTTATCGTTGGCGCCATGGACGCGTCGCCCGTCACTGAACTCTCCCCAGCCGATTCTCCCCCGGTCAGGCTAATCCGAAGCTGTTCCTTGATCTCGGCCGAAGCAGCCTCGTATTGAAGCGTGCCCCACATCATCTGTTTGTCAATCGATTTCATCAGGGCAACACGATCGTTGGTGAACGGCTGAACCATGTTCAGCTTCTGATCGATCACCATGATCGAAAAGTAAAGGTTCTGTTCCGGCGCCATGCTCAGCACGTCTGAGACCGCCTGCTTGAAGAATCGCTTGCCATCCTGATCCAGACCTTCAAAGACCAGCGTCACCAGTCTCAGCTCCCGCATCGGGTCTACCGGGATGCTGCCCGCGGTGGGCGCGCCTGCGGCCTGTGGAGCGGGATTCTGAGATCCCTGAATATATTTGAACGAGTTGAGATGCTCCTCCACTCCGTCCTCATATACATGAATCTCATCGGGCTTGATGTCGTCGATGATCTTGCCCTTCTTGTCGCGAAAGGTCATGTCCAGAGTGACTTCGTTGGCGTTGACCTTGACGTTCGAGGTACTTGAGCCGGGAGTGTTCGCGGCTGTCTGTTGCGGCGCCGGCGTCTGCGCGACCAGGCTGCCTGCATATAGAAACGTCCCCAGGGCCAGGATAATCACTGAGTGTTTCATTGTTCTGTCTCCTTCCGGGAGAATGGTGCGTCCAAAAAATTGGCGAATCGAATTATATACTAATTTGCAGTGAGCTCTCCCCGTATGGAACCCTTCAAGCGCGCGGAACGCGATGCATTTTGTTTGACGTACGGCGCACCTGAAGGAGGTGTCTCTTCAATTGTGCTGCCTTTCGGTCACATGCCGGCCAGGAGAAGTTTCCCAAGCGCAACCATGGCCTTATTTTGGTCCAGTTGGATGAAGCACACCGCCCATGGAAGCGAATCATTGCCGATCGATCTCAACCGGTACCATTCGGCGCGGAGCCGCTCGTGCTGGCGGCGAAAACGCAATTCAGCATTCGCGATCATCACGCTGGCTGCGTGCGTCCTGTTCGCCGCTGCACGCTCTGTCGATGCGCAGCAACCGGCCTCCCCCAACCCTCAATCGGACGTGACTCCTCCATCGGACGCAACGCCGCAGTCGTTCGACGAGCTCGCCGCGCGTGCCCAAACTGCCATGGACGCCAACCAGACCGATGAGGCGATTAGCCTTTATGAGCAAGCGGTCGCGCTTCGGCCCTCCTGGTCAGAGGGTTGGTGGGACCTCGGCACAACCTTCTTCGATCAGGGCCAGATCCCCAAGGCGCATGATGCCTTTCTGCACTTCGTCTCGGTCGAACACCGCCAGCCCGGCCCTGGATACGGTATGCTCGGCCTCACCGAGTTTGAATTGAAGGACTATCAGAAAGCAATCATCGCTTTCGAGCACGGCCGCCTGCTCGGTCTCGGCGATAACAAGAGCTTTGTCGAACGCGTCTATTACGAAGACGGTGTAGCCAATAACCATTTGGGCCGTCCCGAAGTGGCCGTGGCGCGCCTGAAGTATGCTGCCGAAACCATTGCCTACGAGCACCACGATGCCCCCAAGGACGCGGTCCTGGCCGACACCGATCTGATCGACGCGTTGGGCCTGGCTGCGCTGCACATACCTGCGCTGCCCTCCGAGATCCCCGCCGACAAAAAAGATCTGATTCGTGAAGCAGGCAACGCTCAGGCCATGATCTCGATGGATGACCAGGTAACCGCCGGAGAAGAGTTGAAGCAGTTAGCGGCGTTGTATCCCAACCAACCTGGCGTGCACTATATGTACGGCGTATATCTGCTCAAAGAAGATCCAGCATCGGCGGTCGCCGAGTTCATGCGCGAGACTGAAGTTGCTCCCAAAGATACGCCCGCTTATCTGCAGATCGCCCTTGAGGATCTCAAGAACGGAAATTATCAGCAGGGGTTGCAGTACGCTCAAAAAGCCATCGCCCTGGCGCCGGACAACTTTATTGCGCATGTTGCCTGCGGCAGGCTTTGGCTCAATTTAAACAACACCGTTAAGGCGTTGCAGGAACTGCGCATTGCGGTCAAGCTTTCCCCCAACAGCCCGGACGCGCATTTCGCCTTGTCGCGAGCGCTTTTCAGGGCCGGCAATAAGCCCGAGGCCGCAAAAGAACAAGCTACGTTCGAACGTCTGAAAGCATTGGCTGACGCAGCCGATCGAGAATAGGAAGAAGGGATTCGATGCTGAATTACCCTGCCAGCAGCTACGATAGAGATGTGTGCCCGGCGCTGCAATCGCGGGGCGGCAATCGGAATCAAGGTCTGAGAATGAATAATCCCCACCTGGTGCTCTGCGCGCCGTGCAAGCGCAGGCCCCAAAGGCAGGCCCATTGGGCAGGCACTGTTCAATGAAAAAGCTGCGTTTCAACCGGCGCGATTTTCTTCGCTACTGCGGATTGCTGAGTTCCGGTCTGCTGGTGCCGCGAACGGTTCGAGGCGCCGTGCCCCCCGCTCCCTTGCGCATGAACTGGACGCCTGAGCCCGGCAGCAGCACCATGCGCTTTGAAGACATCACTGCCAAAACCGCCATCGACTTTACCACCAACAGCTGCATGACACCCAACAAAAACCAGCCTGAAACCATGGTTGGCGGCGTGGCCATGATCGACTACGACAACGACGGTTACTTGGACCTCTTCTTCGTCAACGGAGCCGATCTCCCTTCCCTCACCAAGAACTCGCCCAAGTATTACAACCGTCTCTTTCATAACAATCGCGACGGCACATTCTCCGACGTCACTGAGAAAGCGGGACTCTTTGGCGACGGCTACGACATGGGCATCGCAGTCGGCGATTACGATAACGACGGCTGGCCCGACATCTTTGTGGCCAGCGTTACCAAAAACCATTTGTACAAGAACAACCACGACGGCACATTCTCCGACGTCACCGATCACGCCGGCGTGGGCATGCCCATGTACAAGAACGAAAAAATGTGGAGCGCCGCAGCCGCCTGGGTGGATTACGACAACGACGGCAAGCTCGACCTCTTCGTTTCAAACTACTGCCGCTGGCACGTGAATGGCGACCCGGTGTGCATGGGTGGAGGCCGCGAGCGCTCCTATTGCCACCCCAAGTTCTACGAGCCGCTGCCTTGCTCGCTTTACCACAATAACGGCGATGGAACCTTCACCGACGTTTCCGAAGAAACCGGCATCGCGAAGGTGCTGGGCAAGGGCATGGGCGTTGGATTGAATGACTACGATGGCGACGGCTTTATCGACATCTTTGTGGCCAACGACAACATGCCCAACTCGCTCTTCCACAACTTGAAGGGCAAAAAATTCGAGGAAGTGGCGCTCGACGTGGGAGTGGCTTACGCCGAAACCGGCAAAGCAGTCTCCGGCATGGGCGCAGAGTTTCGCGACCTCGACAACGACGGACTACCCGACATCTGGCACACGGCAACCGAGCTTGAAACCTTTCCCCTGTTTCACAACATCGGCAACGGCATGTTTGTTGACGTTACCGGCAAAAGCGGCCTCGCGCAATATACGCTGGAGATGTCGGGATGGGGAAATGGGGTCGGCGACTTCGATAACGACGGCCTCAAAGATCTGCTGGTGGGCCGCGGCAATGTGCTCGATAACATCTCCGACTTTTCAGAGCGCACCTTTGCTGAGCCGCTTTCCATCTTCCGCAACATCGGCAATATGAAGTTCGAAGAAGTGTTGACCGGGAATGGTTCCGCGACCCAGGTGCGATTGCCTTACCGCGGCGTTGTCATCGGCGACCTGTTCAACAGCGGGCGGCTCGATATTGTAACCACGGCGCTCAACAACAAGGCCCGGATTCTGCGCAATGCAACCTCGAACTCGAATAACTGGATCAAGTTCGAGCTCGTGGGCGCCAAAAGCAACAGGAGCGCGATCGGCGCGCAACTTAAACTGACCACCGACGACGGCAGCAACCAATATGACGTGATTTCAACCAGCGCCGGCTACCAGGCTTCGCGCGATCCGCGTGCCCACTTCGGCCTTGGGCCGTTCACCTCGGCAAAACAGCTTGAGATCAAGTGGCCAGGCGGCATTCGCCAGGTGGTTAAGGATCTGCCGGCAAACAAGATTCACAAGATCGAAGAGGCGTAGTCCGTGGCCCGCGCCCGATTCATCCTGATCGCATCGGTGCTGCTCTTCCTCGCGCAATTCAGTCCCGGCCAATCCATCCGCTTTCGCGACATCTCCCGTTCCGCGGGCATGGGTCCTCCCCGCAATCCTCCTCTCGAAAAAAAATACATTGTCGAAATGATGGGCGGCGGCGTGGGCCTCTTCGATTGCGACCATAGCGGCAGGCTCTCCATCGTCGTCGTCAACGACTCCACCGTCGACGAGTATCTGCACGGTGGAGCTCCCATGATCACGCTCTACCGCCAGGTCAGCGATCTGCACTTCGTCGATCAAACCGCCGAAGCCGGCCTCACCACCCGCGGCTGGGGCATGGGCGTGGCCATCGCAGACTACGATAACGACGGCCTGCCCGACATCTTCGTCACCGGCTATGGGCACAACGCTCTCTATCACAACCTGGGCGACTGCAAATTTGAAGACGTGACCGAGCACGCCCATGTCTCCGGTGGAGGATTCAGCGTCGGCGCGGCCTGGGCCGATTACGATCGCGACGGCCACCTCGACCTCTTCGTCGACCACTACATCGACTCCGACATCCACAACCTGCCCCAGCCCGGCTCCCGTTATTTCGGATACCGCGGCCAGCCCATGGAAGTTCTGCGTAACGTTGGCCAGGCCAGCCAGTTGTTTCACAACCGTGGCGACGGCACCTTCGATGATGTCGCTGAAAAAGCCGGCGTCGCCAATCCTCAGAAGCGCCTCGGTATGGGACTGGTCTGGGCCGACTACGACAACGATGGCTGGCCCGATCTCTTCGTCACCAACGATATGGGCGCGAATTATCTTTATCGCAATCGCCACGACGGAACTTTCGAAGACGATGCATTCGGCCTCGGCGTTGCCACCGGCGACAACGGCGAGTACTTCGGCAACATGGCCGGCGATTTTGCCGATATCGATCACAGCGGCAAACTCGGCCTCATCGTTACCCGCTACCGCAACCAACCCATGACTCTCTATTCAAATCGGGGCCAGCAAGGCTTCGAGGATAT
>JASHVU010000488.1 GCA_030044455.1 Acidobacteriaceae bacterium
CAATCTTCTCGCCTCAAAGCACTTTGCTCCGGAAGCCCTCCCGTGGCACACTGTTCGGCATGGGAAGCAAAGACAAAGGCCGCAAAGAAGTAAAGAAAGCACCCAAACCCAAACCGAAGCCGGAGCCCGGCCGCAAGCGGGAGATCTTTACGCCGCCTCCGCCGCCGAAGTAAATCCCGCTTCGGACATAGGCTCACTCCATCGCGCTTCTTAGGCGCGCAAAGGTCCTCCCTGCCCGGGAGGGTCTTCTCGTTGAGACGAAGATTTGCAAGAGGGCGGGCTATCGCAATTCCTGAGTAGCTGTATCCCGAAGCCAAAGCCTTCAAGTCGACGCGACACCGGGGCCCCCGGCGAGTGATTTTTTCTCGCTGCGGTGGGACAACCAGGAGCGGCGGCGTTGAACAAGTCCCGGAAAGGACACACGAACTCAGGAATTGCCGTAATTTGCTGCCGGCTCAGCCTGGCCTGTCGATCTCAATGCAGTGAAGAGTGAAGTTGATGGAAATAACGCTGCCGGGCTCAGCCGGATATGCGCCATCGTGAAAGACAAACATCTTTTGCGGATCGGTATCGCCGTAACGCAAAACAGGCTTCCACGGCCCGGCCTCCGAAATGCGTACCGGTTCAGACCAGTCTGAAATGTTTGCTGAAGGTTCCTTCGCGCGGCACCACCACAGGCCCGTCTTTGGCAAGTCGGCGTGAGTCACATTCACGCGCGCGAAAACCGCCTCGTAGCCTTCCTCGACGGCAACCACGCAAAAATCGAAGACCCGCTCCTCAGCTCGAAAAACAATCTGATGCTCTGACCAGTTGGTGCGTCCGTCGGAGCTTTCAGCATAGCCCTGAACAAGGTAATCGTCCTGGTTGGCTCCGGCCACATACCACATCTTCCACTGGCCGTCCTGGTAAATCAGGTTGGGCTCGTAAACGCTTCTATGTTCCCAGTCTTCAGTCGCAACAAACGCCGGCTCGGGCTGGTCCACCCACTGCGCTCCGTCCCATTCCAGATAACCGATCGTGTAGGGCCCCATAAAATGCTGCGCGGCGCCGGCATAGTAGATGCGCTCGACCGGCGCGTTTATCACGGCGTCCCAGCCTTTTACGTAGGATGGGCAATGCCGGCCGCCTTTGCCATCCCACGCATAGCTCCGCGACTTGCCGGCCAGCAACTTCGGCTTGCTCGATTCATCTTCGTCTGGAGTAATCGACCACCCCGCGGCTGAAAGCGGCGCTCCTTCGGGTAATGATGCGCTGTAAATCTGGATTTCAGGAGATGTGCGCTCGACGCCGCACGCAAACATCCACCAGCGGCCATCGCGCTTTGCAATCGTGCAATCGACCAGCGTTCTAAGGCCGCGGATGGAGCCATAGCCTTTCCCTGCATCGAAGATCGTCGTGTGTACGGCGGTCGCCATCTCCAAAAGCCTCTGCTCAACTCAACAATAGTATGCCCCAAATGTAGAAAGGCCCTCCCGCATGGGAAGGCCTTCATTTGACGCGAACCTCAGTGGTGAGAGTGATAGCGCGGAGCGCCTAGCCGACGACTTCAATGCCCATCGAGCGCGCTGTACCCTTGATGCTTTTGATCGCGGTCTCAACCGACGCCGCGTTCAGGTCCGGCATCTTTTGCGTGGCGATATCGCGCACCTGCTTCTCGGTCACCTTGCCAACCTTTTCCTTGTTGGGTGTGCCCGAACCCTTGGCAATACCGGCCGCCTTCAGCAGCAGGATCGCCGCCGGAGGCGTCTTGGTGATAAAGCTGAAGGTGCGGTCAGCGTAAACGGTAATGACGACCGGAATGATGAGCCCGGCCATCTCTTTGTTCTGCGTGCGCGCGTTGAATTGCTTGCAGAACTCCATGATGTTGACCTGTGCCTGTCCCAGCGCGGGTCCTACAGGGGGTGCAGGCGTGGCCTTGCCGGCCTCGATCTGCAGTTTGACTTGTGCGGTTACCTTCTTTGGAGGCGCCATGAATGTTTCCTTCGGAAACTAGCTACTAGCTTCTAGCCGCTAGCTGCTAGCTTCATTGTTCCTTCTGCAAATTTTGAGCCGGCCACTGCCTTTTGCACCTAACTGACGCGCGCTAGAGTGATGCGCCAGCTAGAAGCTAGGAGCTAGAAGCTAGTAGCTGCTTTACTCAATCTTTTCCACCTTGCCGAACTCCAGTTCCACCGGTGTCGAGCGGCCGAAGATGGTCACCATGACCTTGAGTGTCTCGCGATCTTCGTTGATCTCATCCACCACGCCATTGAAGTTGGCAAACGGCCCGTCGGTAATGCGAACCTGCTCGTTCTTTTCGAACTTGATCTTGAGCCGGGGCTTGTCTTTCGACACTTCGCTGCGGAAGAGGATCGAACTCACCTCATCGTTGCTCAGCGCCACCGGCTTGTCGCCCGTGCCCAGAAAACCGGTCACCTTGGGCGTGTCTTTCAGCACGTGCCACAAGTCGTTGTCGAGTTCCATCTCAACCAGCACATAGCCGGGGAGAAACACTCGTTCAACGGTGCGTTTTTTGCCGTTGATAATCTCGGTGACCGGCTCGGTGGGAATCATCACCCGGCCTACACGATCCCTGAGGCCGAAAGCCTGCACGCGGCTCTCGATCGACTCCTTGACCTTGCGCTCAAAGCCGGAGTAGGCGTGCAGTATGTACCAGCGAAATCGCTCGTTGACCGCCGGCTGCGGCTCCTGCGGTTGTGCAGATTGTTCCGTCTCTTCTGCCATTCTCATCTCGTTTCCAGGCTGCGAAGGTCAGCGTGTTTCATCAGTCCGATTCTGCCTTGTTGTCTACATCAGTGAACCGGCAACATGCCGGGGCCCACAGTCTTTGTGATTTACGGCGGCCCATGATGAAACACGCTCTACTGCGATCCCCCCAGCCTGTTGAGCAGGTTGTTGACACCAATCCTGAATACCCAGTCCACCGTAAAGAAGAACACGCCGAAGAGGATGACGGTGACAACCACCACGAATGTGGTCGTTTTCACATCATTCCAGCCGGGCGACACCACCTTGCGCATCTCCGCGCGCACATCGCTCAAAAAGCTGGTGAGGTTCGTCCACACGCTCATCGCGTTGCCTCCAAACTCCTGGAGTCCGCCGGGCTCTTGCCGCTTACCCGACCGCTCGTCGCCGCGCTCGATTGCCGTTTTCGTCGCCATACTTCAAATCCTTCGCTAAGGCAGCTCCTAGCTTCTAGCCGCCAGCTTTTAGCTTGTCCGTAGGAAGACGCAATTCTCGACTTCCCGATGCCCAGCTAGCAGCTAGAAGCCAGCAGCTAGCGGCCATCTTCAGATTCCTGGCAGGGGCGGAGGGATTCGAACCCCCAAGTCCGGTTTTGGAGACCGGCAGTTTAGCCGTTGAGCTTACGCCCCTGAATACAGCTACCAGCTTCCAGCCTCCAGCTTCTAGCTCGATTGCGGGAGAACTCAACTCTCGACTCACCCGATGCGCGAGCTAGTAGCTAGAAGCTAGCAGCTAATGGCTGCTTCACTTCGATTCTTTGTGCGGCGTGTGCTTGCGGCAGCGGTTACAGAACTTCTTGAACTCGAGACGGCCCGTGGTCGTCTTCTTGTTCTTCGTCGTCGAGTAATTCCGCTCCTTGCACTCCGTGCACTGCAACGTCACTATTTCACGCATGTTCAATCCTTCGGATTGAGGGGCTGAGGGACTCGGGGCTAAGGGACTCAGTCACTTCCTGCCAGTCCCGTCGTTTTTCCTTAGTCCCTCAGTCCCACAGTCCCTTAGTCCCTGTTACTTAATAATCTCCGAGATCGTGCCCGCGCCCACGGTCCTGCCGCCCTCGCGAATTGCGAAGCGCAGGCCCTTCTCCATGGCCACCGGCGTAATCAACTCAATCGTCAACTCCACGTTGTCGCCGGGCATCACCATCTCAGTGCCCGCCGGCAGCTCCGCCACGCCCGTCACATCCGTCGTGCGGAAGTAAAACTGCGGACGATAGCCCTTGAAGAACGGCGTGTGACGGCCGCCCTCTTCCTTCGAGAGTACGTACACCGAGCTCTTGAAGTTGGTGTGCGGCGTAATCGACGCCGGCTTGGCCAGCACCATCCCCCGCTCCACATCTTCCTTCGGCGTGCCGCGCAGCAGGATTCCCGCGTTGTCCCCGGCCAATCCCTCGTCGAGCTGCTTCTTGAACATCTCCACGCCCGTGCATACCGTCTTGCGCGTCTCGCGGAAGCCGACAATCTCTACGTCCTCGCCCACCTTCACCTTGCCGCGCTCGAT
>JASHVU010000489.1 GCA_030044455.1 Acidobacteriaceae bacterium
TCACTGAAACCGCCGCACTGGCCGACGTCGTCCTTCCCGCCGCCAGTCTCTACGAAAAATCCGGCACCGTCACCAGCACCTTTGGCGACGTGCAACTGGTTCGCAAAGCCGCCGACCGGGCCGGCGTCAAATCCGACCTTGAGATCATCGTCCACCTTGCAGAAGCCGTGGGCGAGAAAGTGCGCGCTCTGGTTCCCTTCGGCAAGTCCGGCGTCTCGGCTGACCTCGGCCAGTCTCGCGGCGCGCAATCCGGCGAAGCCGACCGTCACTCCGTATGGCTTGAAGCCAACGGCCTCGAGCCCAAACTCAGCCCCTTTGATCCGTTCGCAGTTCTCGACGAGATCAATCGCCTCGTCCCCGGATACGCGCCGGGACCCAACTTTGACCGGCTCAATCTTTTCACAGGCAACGACGTGCGCACTGAGCTCGCGGGCACGCCCGGCTTCTTTCCGCTCGCATCCCTGGTCAACTCCGGTCTAATTTTGCCCACCCACGACACACTCTTTACCTCCGGCACACTCGGCCGCTACAGCCGGGGCCTAACAGAACTCGAACAGCATCAACAACACGAATTGACGGAGACAGCCGCAGACTGAACCGGCACCGGACGAAAGTACAGAGTGTCAGGGCACGACTTTAGCCGTGCCGATTGCAGCACAGACGATCCGGGGCTTTGGCCCCTGGCAGCTTTTAATACAAAAGGCACAAACGCACGTGACGATTCTCGAATTCTTTCTTTGGAGTCTGCTCAAGGTCGCCGTGGTCACGGTGGTGCTGCTCATGGGAGTGGCCTACACCGTGCTCCTTGAGCGCAAACTCGTTGGCCGCATCCAGAATCGCTGGGGACCCAGCCGCGTGGGTCCTTTTGGCCTTCTGCAGCCTCTTGTCGATGGCGCAAAATCCTTCCTCAAAGAAGATCTGATTCCGACAGCGGTCTACCGTCCGCTCTATCTGCTTGCACCCATCATCGCTCTCGGCTGCGCGCTCATTTCCATCGCCGTCATCCCCTTCGGTAGACCGGGTGCGGGACCGCAAGGCTATGACCTCTTCGATATTTCCAACATAAACATTGGCCTGCTTGTGATCCTTGGCGTCACTTCCATCGGCGTTTACGGAATCGCTCTGGCCGGATGGTCGTCGAACAACAAGTATTCGCTGCTCGGCTCGCTCCGCTCCTCGGCCCAGCTCATCAGCTACGAACTGGCTCTCGGCCTGTCGCTGGTCGGCGTGGTCCTGCGCTCCGGCACTTTCAATCTTCGCCAGATTGTTGAGCAGCAGGCACAACACGGCATCGGCTCGTGGAACATCTTCGGCGGCTTCCAGTTCGTCGCCTTCTTCATCTACCTGATGGCCGCCTACGCTGAGACCAATCGTTCCCCATTCGATCTACCCGAAGCGGAAAGCGAGCTCACCGGCGGCTACCACACCGAATACAGTTCGATGAAGTTCGCCATGTTTTTCATGGCTGAGTACGCCAACATGATTAACGTCGGCTGCGTAGCGACACTGCTTTTCCTCGGCGGCTGGACGGGCCCGTTCGCAAACCTTCTTCCCGCGCCTCAGAGCGCGATTGTCGCCTCCCTGCTCTCCATCTTCTGGTTCATCTTCAAAGTATTCTGTTTCCTGTTTCTCTATGTGTGGGTGCGCGGCACATTGCCTCGCTTCCGTTACGACCAGCTTATGAACTTCGGATGGCGTTTCCTGCTGCCGCTCGCCATTCTCAACATTGTAGGAACCAGTCTATGGCTGGCGTACCGTTGAAGCACCGGGTGCCCCAGGTCCCTCGCCTTTTGGGACCCGGGAGACCATGCTTACGAACCTGTAGCGATCGATCTTTTCGCTGCATGCTCATTTACAATCGTGAAGGAATTCCGCCCGTCCTTCCCTTAACCCGGCCGGATTGTAACTGCCGGCTCGCGCCGCAAGTTTAAAAACGATGCATCTGATTCTGTTTATCGTTTTCGCTGTATGCTGCCTCGCAGGAGCCATCAATCTCCTGCTCCAGACTCATCCCATCAACAGCGCTCTCTCGCTGATTGTGGTGATGACCTCGCTGGCAGTTCTTTACCTGCTTCTCGGCGCGGAGTTTCTGGCCATCGCCCAGATCATCGTCTACGCCGGCGCCATCATGGTGCTCTTCGTCTTTGTGGTGATGTTGCTCAACGCCGGCCGCGAAGAACGAACCCTCGGCAGCCGCGCCGCCGGCATCATCGGCCTGCCTGCCGTCGTAGTTTTGCTGGCGCTCCTCGCCACCATCATCTTGCATACGAATAACCTCGGAACGGCCGCTCTCAGCCAGGGCATCACCGATACACAGGAACTGAGCGCCGTGCTCTTCCGCGATCTGCTCCTGCCCTTTGAGGTCACTTCCGTCCTTATTCTCATCGCCATCCTCGGAGCCGTCGCGCTGGCCCGCCTCGGCAACGGGGAAAGGACGGTCTCAAAATGAGCTTTCTTCAACAAGACGTGCCTCTCACCTGGTATCTGCTGCTCAGCGCCGCGCTCTTCTCGCTTGGCGTCGTCGGATTCATCATCAAACGCAACGTGATCACCGTCTTCATGTCCATTGAGCTCATGCTCAACGCCGTCAATCTCTCTTTTGTCACGTTCGCGCACCAGTGGCACGCGGTGAAGGGGCAGATCTTTGTTTTCTTTGTGATGATGGTGGC
>JASHVU010000004.1 GCA_030044455.1 Acidobacteriaceae bacterium
CAGACCGATTTCGGTCAAAGCGCTGTAGTGCATATCGCTGATGGCCTCGGCATATTCATTGGCAAGTAATGCGGCCATCGACGCGCCATTGGCAAGCAAAGAATGGCTGATCTGCGGGGTGTTGCCGATCACCATGGTGACGGCCATGGTTTCGCCCAGGGCGCGGCCCAGGCCGAGGATGATGGCGCCGACGATGCCAATGCGGGCGTTGCGCAGAACACCCATCCGAATCATCTCCCAGCGAGTCGCGCCCAGGGCAAGGACCGCTTCACGTTGCGAATGGGGAACGGCGGTCATCACCTCGCGCGTGAGCGACGAGATGATGGGCAGTATCATAATGGCGAGGATGACGCCGGCGGCGAAATAACCCAAGCCGATCGGGTTGTCATTATCGAATAGACCGGTCCATCCCAGCACTGCCGTCAGCGATGGATTCACGTGCTCTCTGAGCAGCGGAACCAGGATATACATGGCCCAGAGCCCGTAGATGACGCTCGGAATGGCGGCCAGCAGCTCGGTAAGAAAGGCCAGAGGACCGCGCAAAAACCCCGGGCACATCTCGGTAAGAAAGATGGCCAGGCCGACTGCCAGGGGGATGGCTATGATCAGCGCCAAAATCGAAGAAACCACCGTACCGTAGATGAAAGGCAGGGCGCTGAAAAGACCATTCACCGGGTCCCAGTACATTCTGGCGTGCGTATAGGAGTCAGTGAATGACTGATAGAAAAACGCAAAGCCGAACTTGTGCCAGGTGAGTTGTGAGCCGGTGATCAACTCATAGACGATGAGCACAACGATGCCGAAGATGCTGATGGCGCACAGCAACATGAGGTACTGAAAGCTGCGGTCGGCCAGTGCGGAGTTGCCGCGCGAAAGCAGGAATTGGCGTATCGCCGATGGCACCTGTTTCGAAGCATCCGCCGCAGTCTTCCCTGCGGGAAGAGAGGGTTGAGGCTGCAGCTTTGCTTGAGAGATGCGTATCTCGGGCACGTTGACTTCCACAATAGTCAGGCTAAAGGCGCAATGTGAATGAGAGGTTACAAGTGTGCAAAATCAAGCGCATACAAGCAAGTTCCTGGGGGTTGGAGTTAAGCTTATTCTTCGCGTTTTTTCCGGGGGCCAAGCCATGCGCATTGCAGTTCTTTTTATTGCCGCGACACTTGCCGCGACCGTGCTTCCGTCGCAAACCAGCCTACCAGCCGACCCCGCAAGCCGGGAGTGGAAGGCGCAATGGGTCACCCATCCCACGGCGCCGCTGCGCGAACCCTTGGTGCTGCATTTCAGGCGGTTTCTTTCGCTGGATCGGGTTCCGGCCACGTATCCGGTGCGGGTGAGCGCCGATAACCGCTTTATTTTGTACGTGAACGGAGTGAGAGCGGGCGACGGCCCGGCGCGGGGAGACTTGACTCACTGGCGGTATGAACGGTTTGACCTGGCGCCGATGCTCAGGCCGGGGCAGAACCTGATCACGGCGACAGTCTGGAACTGGGGCGTATATGCGGCGCTGGCGCAAATCTCTGACCGGACGGCGTTTCTGCTGGAGAGCGAAGCGACAGGCGACACCGACATCAGCACGCCCAAGGAATGGCAGGTGGAAACCGAACCCGGCCACACGCCGCTCGACCGGTCGTCGGTGAATAACATTACCTACTTTGCCTCAGGTCCGGGTGAAGCAATTGACGCGTCGAAGTATGACTGGGACTGGAACTCGCCTGACGACAAGAACCCGGCTTGGGTTGCAGTCGGCTCGCCGATGCGGGACAGTATCTTCTCGAGTGTGGCACGGGCCCACTCGGCCGACACGACGGCCGACAACAACTGGTGGCTGGTGCCGGACCGGTTGCCGCATATGGAGTACAAGGCGGAGAGCGTGGGACAAATTGTGATGCTCGACTCCATCGGTAACGAACAACCCGGTTTGAGTCAGTTTCCAACCTCACCGGCGACCTTGCCACCGGGGATTCACACGCACATCCTCCTCGACCGGAAGACGTTGACCACCGCGTATCCCGTTCTCACCGTCTCCGGCGGCAAGGGCGCAAAGATCTGGATCACTTACTCCGAGGCGCTCTATGACAAGGAGATGCACAAAGGCGATCGCGATGCGCTCGACTACACCGACGCGCAGGGGGTGAAGCATCCGCGCGAGGCGCACGGGCTTAAAGATGAGTTTCTGCCCGACGGCGGCGACAAGCGCGTGTTTGAGCCGCTTTGGTGGCGCACCTGGCGCTATCTCGATCTCGACATCGAGACCGGCGACCAGCCGCTGACCCTCGACTCGCTGACCGCCCAATTCACCGCCTATCCCTTTGTGGAACGCGCCAGCTTCGAATCACCCGACCCGCAGCTGAAGCAGATTTGGGACATCAGCTGGCGCACGGCGCGGCTTGATGCGCACGAGACCTACATGGATACGCCGTACTACGAGCAGCTCCAGTACATCGGCGACACGCGCATTCAGGCGCTGATCTCGTATGCGGTTGCAGGTGATGGGCGACTGGCGCGGCAAGCGCTCGAAGCATTCAACGATTCGCGGATTCCGGAAGGAATCACGCTGAGCCGTTATCCGAGCTCCTTGGCGCAGCACATTCCCACCTTCTCGCTGCTTTGGATCGGCATGGTTCACGACTGGTGGATGTACCGGCCGGACACTGAGCCGGTGAAGGAGTCGCTTGAGGGTGTACAAAGCGTGCTCCACTGGTTCCAGGGCTATGAGCAGCCGAACGGCTTGCTCAAAAAATTCCCGTGGTGGAGCTTCGTGGACTGGGTTTCATCGGGTGAGATTCCAACCTACGACGCGAAAGGCGAATCGTGCACCGTCACGCTCGAGTACCTGGGCGCGCTTGACGATGCGGCCGAACTGGAGCAGGCGGTTGGCGACCCGGTGTTGGCCGAGCGCTACAAGACGCGCGCGGCGCACGTGCGCGAGGGACTCTACCACGAATGCTGGAGCGAGCAGCGCGGCCTGATGGCTGAGACACCAGACAAGAAGGGATTCAGCCAGCAGGCGAATATTCTGGCGGTGCTCTACGACGTAGTTCCAAAAGAAAAGCAAAAAGCCGTGCTGGAGAAGATCCTCGCCATCGAACCGGGAACCACGCCGGATGGGGTCTTGAGCGCCTCGTATTACTTCAGATTCTACCTGGCGCGGGCCCTCGATCACGCGGGAATGGGCGACGATTACCTGAGCTCGATTAAGCCGTGGCGCAAGCTGCTGGCTCTGCACTTCAGCACCTGGCCGGAGACGCCGGGAGAGACGAGGTCGGATTCGCATGCCTGGAGCGCGCACCCCATCTATGATCTACTGACGCTGGTAGCTGGAATTGAGCCGGCCAGCCCTGGGTTCAGAACAGTGAGGATCGCGCCTCACCTGGGTGATTTGAAAGATCTCAAGGCCTCGTTTCCGCACCCGGACGGGGACATCAAGGTGGAGTATCATTCGCAGCCGGAAAACTCTGATCCGCACGTGAAGGGCGGCACGACTTTCTTTGCCACTATCGAGCTACCCGGCTCATTGACGGGAACTTTCGAGTTTGGCGGAAAGAGCTGGCCGCTTAAGCCCGGAACCAACCGGATTGAGGTTCCGGGAAAGTGAAGAGCGGCGCGACGCCTGAATTGAGGCCCGTTCCGGCCAGTTTTTAAAAGGGGATTTATAAAGAAAGGGGAGGTTGCCCAACGCGCTCATAGCAGCGATTTGTTCGCAGCCCCAATTTTCAGTGCAAAATCGATTCTCTAATGGTACTTTGCTTCCCCCGGCAGCGGCGAAACGTGGTACAACTCCAAGCATGACTAAGGGGCAAGTTGCAAACCCGCCGGGCCAGGTAAACCTGAAGATGCTGGCTGAGCACCTGGAACTTTCGCAGACCACGGTTTCGCTGGTGCTGAACGATTCTCCCTCCGCAAAGTCAATTCCGCAGGACACCCGCGACCGGGTGATCGAGGCAGCGCGCCGGCTGAACTACCGGCCCAACTATTTCGCCCGTTCACTGCGGCAACAGCGTTCGATGAGCGTGGGTGTGCTGGCGCCGGATTTGAGCGAGGGCTATTTTACCCGAGTTATGAGCGGTGTTGTTGAGGAGCTGACCGAGGCCCGCTATTTTTACTTTACGGCGTGCCATGACTGGAAGCGGGAGCTGATGGAGAAGTATCCACGCATGCTGGTGGATCGGGCCGTGGACGGATTCCTGCTTCTGAATACGCCGACCGAACAATTCGATGTGCCAGTGCCGGTGGTGGCGATTTCGGCGCACAGCTCGGCTGAAAAAGTGACCAACGTGATTTTGGATCACCACGCGGCCGCAGAACAGGCATTGAGCCATTTGCACAATCTGGGGCACCGTAAAATCGTGATCATGCGCGGCCCGCGCGCAATTCCCGACTCTGAGTTCCGGTGGGCAAGCATCCAGGAAGTCGCTCAGGAGATGGATCTGAAGATCGATCCCAATCTGGTGGTGCGCATCGACTCAAGCGGTTGGTCAATGAGGACCGGGCATCATCCCATGGCGCCGGAGATCGGCTACAAACCGATGAAAGCGCTGCTGGAGAAGACGCGTGACTTCACGGCGGTTTTCTGTTTCAACGATATTGCCGCCATAGGCGCGCTGCGCGCGCTGAAGGAAGCAGGATTGCGTGTTCCCGAAGATGTTTCGGTAGTGGGATTCGACGATATTATTTCGGCCGCATACTCGACGCCCTCGCTGACGACAGTGCGGCAGCCGCTCTTCGAGATGGGAAAGCGCGGGGCGCAGATTCTCTTGGAGAGGATTGCCAGCCGCAATAAGGAATATCCCGCAGAGATTGTGATGAGCCCCGAACTGGTGGTTCGCGAGTCGACCGGCCCTGCGCCGAAGTAGGGACCACGAGTCTTAAAGTGTCTTAGGAAATACCGTCGTGAGAAACCGACGCCACAAAGTCAGCGAGACCCCAAGAAGCGCTGACCCTGCACAACCGTGAGTGACACTACACCTTTTCCTAAAACGCCATAGGAACTCAGACCCTGACTGAGGTTGGCTCACTGTACTTCACGAGCAGGCGGCTTCGAGCCAGCGGCTGACATAGACCTGGGCATGCGCCTCGCCGCAGTAGTGGCGCGCACCGGGGGAGTCGGCAGCTTCCTTGGTCCACTTGAAGATGGTGAGTTGCGCGCTGTTGCAGTTGACGACGATCCAGCGCTGCGGGTTGTCGCTCTCTTCCCCGCAGATTTCACATCGATAAATTGTGCCGATCACAGGAGACCTCCATACCAATGGCTGGGGAAATTGTTCTCATCTTCACTTTTTCACTGTTTAACTGTGTCTCTGAACTCTGATCTCTGTTCTCCCTCCTCACTCCAGTATCTGCATGTCGAGCGGCGAAACCAGCATGCAATCCATGGTGCGCACCGAGTCAAGCGCGCGCTTGAGGGCCGATGATTTGCAAGGCTCGACGGTGACCACGAAAGGTAACGCGTGGGCCGGAAAACCGGGTTTTTGCACGATGGCGCGAATGTTGATCTGCTCGTTGGCCAGCGCAGTGGTAATGGCAGCCACGATGCCGGGGCGGTCCATGACCAGAAAGCGGATGTAATGGGGGACCTCGAACTCTGCGCCTACGTGCGCGGGCGCGGACGGAATCTCGACGCGGCGCGAACCGTGAGCCAGCGCCAGCAGATCGCTGACCACTGCAACCGCCGTGGGATGGCCGCCGGCCCCATGGCCCGAAAAGACCACATTGCCGCCGTAACGACCACTGGCGATCACCATGTTCTCAGTGTCTTTCGACCAGGCCAGCGGCGAGCGCAAAGCGACCAGCATGGGGCCGACGGTGGCGGCAAGGTGGCCCCCTTTACCTTCGTCGACCTGCTCGGCGCGGGCGACCTGGCGGATGGTGCAGCCAAGGTCGCGAGCATAACTGAAGTCGACGGCGCTGACCTCGGTAATGGGACGGGGAACAATCTCTTCAGGATCGATCTGCACACGCAGCGCCAGACGCATGAGAATCGCCAGCTTGGCGCGGGCGTCGAAGCCGCCAACATCTTCAGTGGGGTCGGCCTCGGCGTAGCCTTTGGCCCGGGCCTCAGCCAGCACCGGCGCGTATTCTGCGCCGGTCTCCATTTTGCTCAGAATAAAATTGCAGGTGCCGTTCAAGATTCCCTGGATGCGCTCGATGCGATCGCCGGCCAGGCCCTGCTCTAGGCCTGGAATCACGGGGATTCCACCGGCGACGGCCGCGCCGTACTTGAGATGCCCGCCTCGATTCTGGGCAAGCCGCTCGAGATCGATGCCATGAAAGGCGATAAGTTTCTTGTTGGCGGTGACGACGCTCTTTCCGGATCCCAGGGCCTTGCGAACCCAGGTTCCCGCAGGGTCGAGGCCGCCGGCCAGCTCGACAATTACGTCCACATCGGAGGCGAGCACGGATTCGGCGTCTTCGCTCCACACCACTCCGGCAGGCGCCCAGTCCACGCGCTTGCGGGCAACATTGCGATTGAAGACGTGGGTAAGCTCAAGGCCCTGCGGCTTTGATTCCACCAGAATCCGCGCCACCGAACTGCCCACTGTGCCAAAACCAAAGATGGCAATGCGCAACGGATGCTGCGCGGGCGCAATGGACACTTCAACTGACGATGCAGAAGTACCTGCCTGAGACACCTGAGATTTCCTCTTGCTTGAATTGAGTCACCGAGAAAACTGGCGATGATTTGATGATAACTGAGAGAAGCAGTGGTCGGTGATCGGCGATCGGTGGCTCGTGGTCAGCGATCAGCTTCCGGCTACTGGCTACTGGCTACTGGCTTCTGGCTTCTGTTCCCTGTTCTTGGTTCTCTGGTAGCATCAAGCCAGATGAGGCGCGGCTTCTCCATTCTCCTGATGCTTGTTTTAGGGTTCGGGCCGCTGTCGTCGTTGATCGTCGGCAGCGGGGACGCGAGCCTGCCTGCGTGTTGCAGACGGGACGGGGCGCACCACTGCGCCG
>JASHVU010000490.1 GCA_030044455.1 Acidobacteriaceae bacterium
ATGCCTGGGACTTCAGGTTCTGAAGTGGGCTTTCTCCCAACGGTCATCGCGGCTTGAAAACTTACGAAACGCTGTCCCGGATCCATCCTGTTGATAAACCGCTTTGTATCCCGGCCCCGATGTGGTTTCCTAATGCTTACCTTCCTATGCGCAAGCGGCTCGAAGCATACTTCGAATTTGCTCACCTCGGCACTAACTGGCGTACCGAAGTCCTGGCCGGCGTCACGACCTTCCTGACAATGGCCTACATTGTGCTGGTCAACCCTGCCATTCTGGCCGACGCGGGCGTACCCTTGCCTGCGGCCACCGCGGCAACCTGCCTGTCGGCTGCGTTCGGTTCCATTTTGATGGGTATCATCGCCCGCTATCCCATCGCCCTCGCGCCGGGCATGGGCCTCAATGCCTATTTCACCTACACGGTCTGCATCAATATGCATGTGCCGTGGCAGACGGCCCTTGGCGCGGTCTTTCTGTCCGGCGTCATTTTTCTCGCCATCACTGCGGCGGGCATCCGCCAGATGATTCTTCACGCCATCCCCCACCAGCTTTACGCCGCGGTTGCCAGCGGCATTGGACTCTTCATCGCCTTCATAGGCTTTCAGCACGCGGGCCTGGTCATTCGCGATCCCAACACGCTGGTTGGCATGGGCAACATCCGCAACCCCACCACGTATCTCTCGCTCTTTGGCCTCATCCTCATGGTCGCGCTCGAGATCCGCAAGGTAAAGGGCTCCATCCTCATCGGGGTTCTCGCCGTCACCGCCATTGCGTGGCCGATGGGCCTCGCCCACTGGACGCAATCGGAAATCGGTTTCGCCGCGCTTACCAAAACCACCTTCAAACTCAACATCGGCGCGGCCCTCAGCAAGGGCCTGCTGGAGATCATCTTCGTCTTCTTCTTCGTTGACCTGTTCGACAACCTCGGAACCCTTGTCGCCGTGACCAAGCGCGCCGGCCTTATCAAAGCCGACCATTCCATCCCGCGCCTCAACCGAATTCTTTTTGCCGACGCCGCTTCCACAGTATTCGGTTCGCTGGTCGGCACCTCCACCGTGACCAGCTACGTGGAGTCGACCGCGGGCGTGGCCGCCGGCGGCCGATCGGGAATCACGGCCATCGTCACTGGCCTGCTCTTTCTGGCCGGTATTGGCGCTGCGCCTTTCATCGGCATCGTGCCCTCGGCGGCTACCGCGCCCGCGCTCATCCTGGTGGGCTCAATGATGTTAGCCGCCATCAATGAGATTCAATGGCATGATCCACTGGTTGCCGTGCCCGCCTTTCTTACTCTTGTTCTCATTCCCCTCACCTACTCCATTGCCAACGGGCTGGGCTTCGGCATCATCGCATGGGCTGTGCTGCATCTGGCCGCCGGCAAAGCACGCAAGCAGGACTGGCTACTCTACCTGCTGGCCGCGCTGTTTCTCGCCCGCTTCGTTTACATCGGCGCGACCTAGGTATCTCACAAATTGCTTGATGGAGAGCCGGCACTCCAAATGCAGGTCCTTCGACTCCGTTTGGCAGAAAACGCGCCAAACTTTGCTCAGGATGGCAGGATCGTTGATATAGCTATTTCAGAGACACCACACTACTTTCCGGGGCCGAAGCAAGCATCAAGATAAACTGTCATCTTGTGCGGCGATTTCAACGTCTTTGGAAGAAACGGAGTCGCGAGCTCTGCGGTTTCTTTTGGGCGAACTTCAGGTTCGCGGCATTAGAATTCCTTGTGCGGGCGCCAACACGCCCGAATGGCAGGTTTCGATGCACTGGTACTCTCTTGTTGCACTCTTCTTTGGCGGGGCTTTCCTCGCCAACGCGGTGCCGCATATCGTCAACGGCATCTCGGGCCGCGCTTTTCAAACCCCTTTTGCCAAGCCTGCCGGCAGAGGCGTTTCACCCTCGTCCATCAACATCGTGTGGGGATTCATCAATCTCTTCATCGCCTGGCTGCTGCTCTTCCGCCTGGTTGACTTCGACATCCACAGCTGGGTGCATGTCTCCATGGCGCTGGTGGGCGCACTATTGATGTCAATGAACCTCGGACGCCATTTCGGACAGTTCTACGGCGGTCGATGAAGCATCGAGATCCCATGCGGGTTAGACCGCTTCTTTGCCTTACTTTTCTCGCGCTGAACCTCGCCGCGGCCGGTCGGGCTCATGCCGCCGACGGCTACCGAGTGGTCCAGACCTTCCCGCACGATTCCCAGGCATTCACGCAGGGGTTGGTCTACGCCGATGGCCATTTGTACGAGAGCACCGGCCTCAACGGCCGCTCCTCCCTGCGCATGGTCGACCTCACCACCGGCCAGGTGCAACAGCGCGTCGACTTGGCCCAACAGTACTTTGGGGAGGGTCTCGCCCCCTGGGGAAGCACGCTCATCCAGCTCACCTGGCAGAATCATGTCGCGTTCGTCTACGACCGCTTCAGTTTCCGCCGGCTTCGCACCATTCCCTGCCCGTGGGAGGGCTGGGGGCTTACCGAAGACGGCAAATCGCTGATCCTGAGCGACGGCAGTTCCACCCTCCGCTTCCTCGATCCTGAAACCTTCCACGAACGGCGCGAAATCACCGTGAAAGACCATGGCAAACCCGTCGACAAGCTCAACGAGCTTGAGTACATCCACGGCGAGATCTACGCCAACATCTGGTACTCCGACCGCATTGCGCGCATCTCGCCCTCGACCGGCGCGGTGCTGGGCTGGATCGATTTAACCGGGCTTCTTACCCCTGCCGAGCGCGTCGATCCCGACGCTGTGCTGAACGGCATTGCCTACGATGCAGTTCACGACCGGCTCTTCGTCACCGGCAAGCTGTGGCCCAAGCTCTTCGAGATCAAAGTGATTCCCAAAAACGCCAAGCTTGTTCCCGTTCAAAAACGCGGGCAGTAACTCGGGAATGATCGTGCCGCCGTCGCCTGACCAGTTGAAGTGTGGGCCTTCAGAGCCACCTCTGACTCCGCACAAATCTGGTGGGTTCCATTTCCGGAACGCGCCCGGTAAAGCTGTCTCCGTTCACTGTCCGGCGAACGCTCACCCGCGTATACTTTGCTCCGTCACCGAATTTCACGAGGCATTCCACGTATGGACCCTTCATCCATCACATTCGGCGGCTCAACGCAGAACGCGGTCGTGCTTACCGTGGTGCTGGCCTTTGCCGGCTACCTGGTCACCTTCATGTTCACGCGCATGATGGCGCGGCGCGCCGACCGTCTGAAACTGGTCAATCAGCGTCTGAACGAGTTTTACGGCCCGCTTTACGTAGCCACGGTGGCCGGCAACATCGCCTACAAGGCGCTGCTCACCAAACAGGGAAAAAAGACCTGCCATCCCATTCGCGACGAAGAGATGAAGGAGTGGGTGCTGTGGATGACCACCATCTTCATGCCCCTCAACGACACTCGCGAGAAGATCATTATTGAAAACGCCCACCTCATCATCGAGGAGCAGATGCCCCACTGCCTGCTCGACTTTGTCACCCACGTTGTGGGCTACAAGGCCGTGCTGGCCAAATGGACCGAGGGCAATTACAGCGAACGCCGCGCCACCATCGGCTGGCCGCCCGAGTTCGACGCGTATGTGGAGCGCTCCTACCAAGCACTCAAGGCAGAACAGACCCGCCTGATGCACAACGGCTTGTGGCGGCTGTGGCGGCGGATGAAGAACGGCAAGGCACGCGAACGCTGAGCCTGCGCTGAAGTCAAATCTGCCTGCAAGTCTGCTCAACTGTTTTTCAAGTTTTTTTGAGCCTGAGGCAAGAACCGGACGAACTCCGCATCCGCGCTACTGCGCGCGATCATTCTCGAGCTCGAATCCGCCTTTGCCCTTGTCGATGGGGGCGGGGCGGAAGAGGATCCACGCCACCAGCCCCCACGGAAAGAACAGGACGCAAGCAATCGAAACCAGCACAGGGGATTTGCCTCGGCGTCTCGCGTCGTCGGCAGCAAGCCTGATGCCCCAGACCAGCAGGCCGAAGAAGGCCATCAGGCAGAGCAACCCCAATACGATTTCGAAAGTCATTCCGCGATTCTCCGTAGAGCCACGAAATGAGCATACACGAGGTCTAATTTCGACGGCTACACTCTCCCCCACTCTGTAACTGGTGGAGTGAGGACGGCCGCCTTCGCCGCTGCCATGGTCAGCCGCGCCTGCGGCAGGCCGCGCACCTTATCCGCGCGGCTCGCACGCATTTGCCTTTCCGGGACCGCTTTAGCTCGCCGGAGTCAGTCCCACACCATACATGTAGTCGTAGCTGCTCAGATCTCCGTTCCACGGCAGCGGCGCTTTGAACCACGAAAATACCACTGCGCCATTCACAAACGAAATAAAGAAATCGGACTGCGTGGCTGCTTTGGTGACTCTGTAGGTAAACATGCCCCAGCATGGGTCCACGAGCTCGCCCGCACTGCCATACAGGTAGCTGGCGCTCGAAACCGGAGCCAGCGTGCCGGCTGTGATTGTGGTTCCGGCCGGATCAGTCATCGTCAGCGCACCGGTCGCACTTATGGTAATGGTTGCGTTGCCAAACGTCGGGGTGCCCGTTTCAACCCCGCTGTTGTTCTGCTGTACGTTGGTCTTCTTGTAATAGAGCGCCGAGTACGTACCGGCATTGTTCGCGTTGAATGCCGCGCTCGAAGCCTTCTCCAGCCCCAGGATCGACCCATTCCCCGTGTCCACAATGAAAAACCCGTTGGCCGTTCCAAACAACGTCACTGCGCCTCCGCCGTCCGGCATCGTGCCATTCAGGAAGGTTCCCGACGAGTCCTCGGCGAAGATGCTCAAGGGCATCGAACCCTGGTTGAACGATTCGTTCCCCCCTCCGCTGATGGCCCCGTAAGGCCAGTACTCCGAAGTCTGCGCAGTGCTTGATCCAATGTTCACCGAGCCAATAGCCATGCCACCATACGCAGTCCTGAACTGCATGTAGTTGTAGTTGCTGTTTTCAAACGTGCTCAGCGAAATCGGCCCGCTCTCGACCGCCGTAATCAGTGCCGGCGTGTCAGCTCCCGGACCCGACTTCATCGATTCAATCACCATGGCATAGTTGGGAACTTCGTAGGCTGCAACCAAGTTCCCGTTCGGATCGTTCAGAGCGTAGCTTCCGTC
>JASHVU010000491.1 GCA_030044455.1 Acidobacteriaceae bacterium
AAGAACTCTCCGCCAAAATGAAGGATGTGCTTGCCGCGTATCATCGTTACGACATCCGACGGATCGAAAGTATGCTGTTTGTAGTACGAGTTGCTTGCCGGGCCGAGCGATGAGTAGTTCCCCCCCAGACCCAGGGCGGGAAATTGGTCGGCCTTGGCAAACTGCCAGCCGACCTTCGCGGCATAGCCTCTATTCAAGGCGGAGTCGGGGTAGACCGAAATGTCATAGGTGTAACCCATTCTGGCTTCATTGATCATGGACGGGCTGATATTCCACACGTCCGAAACCTCTGCGGGTTCTTGTTCTTGATCTCCGAACTGGCACCCCAGCGGGCAGGCGGTGAGGTTGCTGAGGTTAGGGCTAGGATTATCCAGATCCGACACAGACGCCGTCAGCCTGTTGTTAGGCGTGATGTCATAATCGAGACGGCCAACGTACCTTCTCCACGGCGAGGAATTCGCCTCGCTTGTGTACCAGTTATTCGTAAGCACGCCAAGCGTGTTTGTAGTTCCAGGCTCGAATGTTCCGAAGGATGGATGGTTCGAAGGAGTCGGATAGTAGGCCTCGGCGGCTTTAGCCACCGAATCGAGCATACCGGAGGGTATCGTGTTCACGTTTGAGCCGGTCTCGCCGTATTCAGAAGTAAACGACTGTCTGACCGGGTACGGGTTGCCCAGCGAATCGTAGGCAATGGTTTGAGTCGTTGGATCGTAGATCGTTCTGCCGGTAATCGATGAAAAGTTGCCGGCCATGATGTCTGCGGTTGGAACTGTTTGGAGGCTTTGGCTGGCCGCACCGTGGTTCACAATCTGGTCGTAGTTGAAGTAGAAGAACATCTTTTTCTTCAGGACCGGGCCGCCGATAGATCCACCAAAGTCGTCGTAGCGAAGAAGCGGAACTGCCGGTGCCGGACCGCCGTTACTGTAGTTGTACACATGGGAGTCGAAGTAGTCATTCTGGAGGTATTCGTAAGCGGATCCGTGAAACTTGCTGGTTCCGCTCTTGGTGATCTTGCTTATAATCATCCCGCCAACGCCGTATTGCGACGAAAAAGAGGACTCGGAAACCTGCAGCTCGCCTATCGATTCCATTTCGCCCGCACTAGACAGGGTATTGTCGCTGTGGGCGGCGATCATCGAAGCGCCGTCGCTGAGAACGTTGGTGTAGGGAAGGTTTCCGTCCACGGCAGACACCATCCCTGGATTCGCCGTGTTGCCATTTGATGCCGAGCCTGAAGCGCCAGGGAGCAGGATCATGAAGTTCGACCAATCCTGATTCACCAGTGGCAATTCCGTCATTTCTCTCGATTCCAAGGTCACAGTCTGATCGCCCGTTTCGGTTTGCAGCAGAGGCATGTCGGCGGTGACTGTCACTTGCTCACTGGTCGAACCAACATTCAAGCTTGCGTTAACGGTAAGGTAGCCAATATCGAGCGTGATTGGACCACGCACGAACGTCTTGAAACCTTCCTTGGTGAAGGTGATCTTGTAGTTTCCGGGCAAAATCGAGGATGTGTCGTACAAGCCATCCTGGTTGGTGACATAGTCAGTCGATACACCGGTATCGATATTCAGCACCGAAACCTTCGCATTGGGGATTACCGCTCCCGAATTGTCAGTTACGGTACCCCGTATGTCTCCGGAATTTGTGTTCTGAGCGAAACATACCCCATTTCCCCCGAACAGCAATCCACCGGCCAGCAGACACAGGGGCAGAATCCATCGAAATGCTTTACTAGTCATGAAATACCTCCTGAATCGTTTCTTGGTTCTCTTGGCTACGGTCCGACCCATTTCCAAAATGGGCCGCGCCGCTCGTTTTCTATTCGCGGCCGCCCCGTCGGAAGAATGGTCTGCGAATTTCCCATTTCAAGAGAGACGCTTATTTACTCGAAGCAAAGCAGCTCTTCAACACTTTGCCGCTTCATTTCTCAAATTGTGATAGTGATATATCAAATATTGAACGTTGTCAAGCACAAGTGAAAGATTATTTAGGTTTCTTACAATTGCCTTAGGAGAAGTCCATAAGAGATTTGATACTGCGCACTTTGAGAAACTGCCTCGCCGGCTGGCCAAAACAGTGTGCATACCATTCATAATCTGGCATTTTCACCTTGTTGATTCCGGAACCAAAACGGACGACTCGCAGTTTTCTTGGTACTGTGGCCACCGTTCCGCTCTGGCCTATCAGATACTCCCTTTTACGATTGCCCGCTCACTTCCGATGCCACGCTTTGGGCAAAAAAAACTCCCGACGTGCCAAAACAATCTGAATTGCGAAGAAACTGAACGATCAGTCGGGCGCGAGGCTCGATACGGGCGCGCCGGTCGCCGGCCGACGAACCATGGGTACGAATTCTAGAGCCTGTCATTGACCTTCCCGCACGCGTCGTTGCGAGCAAAAATCACGCCAGACGATGCGAAGGACGAGTACACGCAATACTTTATTGCGACCGCTCGTCGCTTCAACCGGAAAGGGTCTGCCCGGTCCGACTTATCCGCCCAGGAGAGGAATTGCTCTGCACGGCATAACCACGTCATCTAAACAGGCCGGCCCGGCGCGATGCGATTTGAAACCAATGCCTGCTAACTTATTGATCTTATTGATTCATGCCGTCAGGAAAAGCGGACTGCCCAGTCTTTCAAAAAATAACTTCGGCCGTCCCTCGGTTTTCTGTGAGGTTTGAGAAATGCCTTTTGAGGTTGAGATTTAACTTATTTACCTTGCTTGCCAAAGCCGTTCCCAGACGTCTTACTGTTTCTCTCAGGATTCGAGCTTTTCAACCGCCAGGCGTCTCCTCTATCGTAGTTGGCAAGACGCTCCAACACCTGGTCGAGACCATATCGTACGTGTGCTCGCATAGCTACATCTGCGGCAATCGGATCCCCACTGCACAACGCCTCGGCTAAAGTCGAATGGAATTCCTCCGGCTGGGTTCGCCGGTTGGCTGCTATATCATAGAGCCAATTTAAGATTAGAACCTGCTCTTTCTCAATTGCACGGCACAACCCCGGGCATCGACCCAGTTCTGCAACTCGCATATGAAATTCCATGTGGTAGGTATGCACGGAGAATAGGAACCGCGAGTCGGCATGTTCCAGTGCGCACATCTTCTGTAGTTCATCCAACTGTCGGGCACTGGTCCGAAGCTGTACCTTCTCTTCGGCGGTGATATTCTGCGCGCACAATCTTGCCGCTTGCGATTCAAGAGCTTCCCTGATGACATTACTATCGCGAATGTCCTGCTCGTTGGGTATACGTACGCGTGTTCCTATTCTGGGGCGGCTTTCAACCAGACCTTCCGTTTCCAGGCACTTTAGAGCCTCGGTGATGGGTAAGAAGCTCATATTGAGCCGCTTGGCGAGGCGCCTCCGCGAAAGGACGTCTCCTATAGAGAGGTCTCCCCTAAGAATCTCATCTCGAATTTGCTGGTAAGCACGACCGGAGAGCGATTCCCCTGCCCGATTCAGGCGAGCTGGCTTGCGTGCGGTCTTTCTCAGTTCGGATTTGCTGATCACCTAATGTTCTCGCGCAATCTTCGCGCCCCCAACGGCCACTGACATGGATGGCCTTATCTTTCAACTTCATATACTATCACTAATTTTGCTTTTTCAGTTCCCCAATCCAATGTCAGTTCTGATATATCATACGTAAGAGATCGTTGATGAACGGCTTCATCAATTCAATTCAGGGCTCACTTCGGGGCATCGTGTCCGAAAGAGTAGCCCGATAAGAGATGGCGAAAACAATGGATCTGGCTGGCAAGGTATGTCTGGTCACCGGGGGAACAAGTGGTATTGGCGCGAAAACGGCTTTGATGTTTGCCGAGCGCGGAGCTCGTGTCGCGGTCGCTGGGCGAAACCCGCGAAACGATTCTCTCGAAACGCTTCAGACGGCTGCGGCGGCGCATGGAGAGAAAGCTGTTTACATCCAGGCAGACATCGGTAACGTCGAAGGTTGTGCTCGCACAGTTGCCGAGACCTGTGCTCTTTGGGGAGGAGTCGATGTTCTTGTACATGCCGCAGGTGTAGCTGTGCCGGGTGGATTCTTTGACGTAAGCGAAGAAAGCTGGAGCCGGGCATTCGATGTCCACGTCCACGCGGTGCTGCGCCTCGCCCGCTCCGCCGTGCCGCACATGATAAAGCAAGGGGAAGGCGCAATACTACTTATCGGTTCTGCTGCAGGCCTTCGGGGCTGTATCGGTGCGTTAGCTTATGGCGTAGCCAAAGGAGTATTACCGCAATTTGCACGCACCCTCGCTCGTGAATTATCGGATTACAACATTCGTGTGAATTGCGTTTCTCCGGGAATCATTCGCACTCCCTTTCAAGATTTCCTCTCGCCGGAACAGAAAGAGAACAACATCAAAAGCAGAATACCGCTCCATCGTGAAGGGAGACCAGAGGACGTAGCCCGCGCGATTTTGGAGCTAGTAGAGAATGACTTTATTACAGGTGAAAACGTGGTCATTGATGGTGGCATGACCATGCGCATTGTTTAATCTCCTGATTCCATCGCTCGCCAAAAGTAGTGAGTGATGGAATCAAGGACTTGGCAGGCGGACTTGGCCCCTACGAAAGGCCTGGGCAGGCTTTCCCACGATTGGCGGAATCGGGAGCTGTTTAAGAGAATGGGGTTCGGCATCACGGACCAGGAAAAAACAAGATGGCAACCTTGGCTTTCATGAAGATTCCGAATAGAAAAACCATAGCCTTGCTCCTGGCGCTCACATTACCGGGAACAGTTGCATGGGCAGGACACACGAAGGCCGCATCGCAAAAGACCTCCAGCGCGAGTACGCCTTCCTATCCAGTCAAAATCAGCGCCAACGGGCGCTATCTCGTGGATCGGAACAATGTCCCTTTCCTGATTGCCGGCGATAATCCGCATGCCTTAGTTACGATGACCTCCATGGCGGATGCGGCGCGCTATTTCGATGACCGTCAGGCTCACGGATTCAACGCAATGTGGTTCGATGTGCTTGTTGCCGGCCCTTACCGGCCGTACAGTCCGGAAGACGGCGCCACCTATGACGGCATTCGGCCCTTTACCGCCTTTATTCCCGGCGGCGCTGATACGGCGCATTACGATCTTACGAAGCCGAACGAAGCATACTTTGCCCGAGTCGACCAAATGCTCACATTAGCGAAAAATCACGGGATGGTGGTTTTTCTCGATCCCATCGAGACCGGCCAGTGGCTCCAGACGATGCGCAATAACGGCCCGGTTGCCGACTACGCTTATGGACAGTATCTGGGTAACCGCTATAAGCACTTTCAGAACATTATTTGGTTGAACGGCAACGATTTTGAAAGCTGGGAGAATTCGACTGATGATGCTGTGGTCCAGGCAGTGGCAAAAGGCATTAGGTCCGCTGACCCTGGCAGCCTGCAAACAGTCGAGTTGAACTACCAGAATAGTTCTTCGTTCGATGATCCGACCTGGATGCCGCTCAGTCAGATCAATAGTACGTACGCATACGCGCCCACATACATACAAATGCTGCATAGCTATAATCAAACGCCCGTTGCACCCACTTATCTACTCGAGGCTCACTATGAATTGGAGAAGGTCGGCGAGCCGTGGGATTACGGCAATCCTTTAGTACTCAGGCACCAAGAGTACTGGGCAATGCTGAGCGGAGGCACGGGGCAATTATATGGGAACGCTTTTATTTGGACGTTCATGCCTGGATGGAGATACTTTCTCGATACGCCGGGAGTAACGCAATTTACAATTTGGAAGAAATTCTTTGAGTCGCTGCCTTGGCAGGATCTGGTTCCGGATCAGACGCATACCGTGGTCACGGACGGATTCGGTACTTTTGGGAATCTGCAAACCCGCGTCAGCAACAGCGATTTTTGCACTGCATCTAAAACGCATGACGGCTCTTTCATAGTCGCCTACCTTCCTACCGTTCGGACAATCACAGTGAACATGGCAAGCCTGAAGGCGCCAGTAATTGCCAAGTGGTTGGACCCCTCGAACGGAGCCTATACAACCATCTCCCGGGGTCCCTTTATAAACAAAGGCACGCGGAGGTTCACGCCCCCGGCGAAGAATCACGACGGAGATGGCGACTGGGTGTTGTTGCTTGCAGTTGTCAAAGGAAAATGAGTTTTAAAGTGTGCCAAGGTTTGCCACTCATGGCAATCTTGGGGATATTTCATGGAACTGGAGAAGAGAACTAGATGCTTATTAACGGAATTATCAATCCGGCCATCAACTCTCTCTTAAGTCGCGTTCGCCATACGGACTTGCTGATTGTGTCAGATTGGGGTTTTCCCAGCATGGCTGGAGTGGAAACGATCGATATCTCGCTCGTAGCTGGAACTCCACGAGTTCTAGATGTTCTGCGCGCGATACGCGTGAACTTCAACTGCGCCAAAGGGGTAATGGCCGCGGAGTTTCGAGAGACCAGCTCAGCGGAAACACTCCATTGCTATGAGAATGCGTTAGAAGGCATCTCGATCGCATGGGAACCTCACACATCATTGAAGTCGCGCGCCAAAGCGGCGGTCGGCATTATTCGCACCGGTGATACGACTCGCTTTGGAAACATCCTCCTCGAATCTACCTAGCCGGTGATAAGAGAAACCATTTCGGGGTCGCGTAGCGCTCCGGTGTAGATCGCAGCACCCTTTACTGACCGCGCCAGTTTCACAGTCGAGTTGTCCCTGAATACCGTTTGATCCATCTCAAGCCCCTTTGAAGCGTAAAACTTAGTCAGCAGACCACTGTCAATAGAAGTCGGGCATGCACGGACGATGCACAGGTTAAATCTTGTTTTGAACAGTTCGAGTCGGCAGAATCTGAAAGCGGTTGGTTGGGATACCGCCGATATCAGTTTCCAGTGCGAAGACGCTGCCAGAGAACTGGTCGGCAGATCGCGCACTTGTGATGTAGAGTGTCATATGATCGGAGCCACCAAATGTGCACGTGGTTGGGTTCAACGTGGGAAGAGACACGACCCGATCGACATGACCATCAGGAGCTACCCGAATCACACATCCGCCACCATAGCGCGCATTCCAAAGGTAACCTTGTTTGTCAATGACGGATCCGTCTGGGAGACCTCGTGGATAGGCTAAGAGGAATGCATTTTCGCCTGAGATGGTTCCTGTCCGTTCATCGTAGGCGTACGAATATATTGTATTGGCCGGAGAATCGGCAAAATAGAACGTCTTGCGATTGGGGCTCCACGCTATGGTGTTCGAAATCCCGATATTCTCTTTCCATTTTGAGACAATTCCGTCCGGGTCAATCCGATAGAGAATCCCCTCGGTGAAATCCACGTCAAGATTTTCTCCTTGAGAGCCGACATTGTTGCGCATGGTTCCTACCCAAAGCGAACCACGTGGATCGATCCTGGCGTCGTTGAAGCGCATGTCGGACGCGGTTTCTAAGCTATAGAGTCTCCGCATTTTCGGGTGCGTGCGTGGCGACCAGAAGCTAATGTTCGATCCTAGAACAAGAAGAAGAAGCTCAGGATCTGTCGTTAGGTTGACGGCCGTCACGGGCTCATCAAAGCTCCACGTCTCCGTCGTCTGACATCTTGGATCATAGCGATGGACCAGGAATCGATTGATGTCGGTCCAATACAATACGTTTTGCACGGGATGCCAGACTGCACCTTCGCCGCAGATATCTCCAGCCGGGACTATGCATTGGATCTCATCACCCATCTTGATCTCCTTCCATACAAATCTCAGACGCGGCAAGAATGTCCCCGGCTCACAATTGTCAACGGCATTCGCGCATGCTCGAGCCCCAGAGGCCGAAGTACGCGATAAAGAGATAGCAGAAGACTGGAAGTAGAAAGGCTCGTTGGATTCCCAGTGTGTCAGCAAGTGCGCCAATCAGGAATGGAATCACGGCACCACCGACGCAGGCCGTCATCATGAGGCCTGAACCCTTGCTCGTTAGGGGGCCGAGGCCGGCAACGCCAAGCGCAAAAATGTTTGGGAACATGATGGAATTAAGAAATCCGCATAGAACAAGGGTCCAAATCGCGACCGGGCCGCTGCTAGCCATGGATATCACAAGAAGCATTGCAGCGACAACTCCGAAGCCTCCGAGCAGGTGACCCGACTTCACTTTGGTTAGAACCCATGAGCCCAGGAGCCGCCCCACCATTGCACCAAACCAGTAAAGTGATACCAGGAAAGAGGCGGTCTTTTCACTGCTCATTCCCTGAGACTTGAAGTAATTGACGGCGATCGAAGCAAGACCCACTTCGACCCCGACATACAAGAAAATCCCCATAGCGCCCAACAAGGTGTGCCGGCAACTCCAGATACTGCGGCGCGGTAACGGATCACTATCCTCTCCCGAGCGATGAGCTTGTGCCTGGCCGATGTTCGGCAGGTGCATAAATGCCACACACAAGCCCAGCAACAAGAGCACGACCGAGATAAGTAAGTATGGAATGCGAACTGTGCCAGCAATCTGTGCCTTCGAAACCGTCTTGGAGGCAGTTGTCAGGATAAAGGCTCCGGCAATGATGGGCGCGAGCGTCGCGCCAATAGAGTTGAAGGCTTGTGCTAGGGTTAGGCGCGTTGGAGCACTACGCTCGGGGCCGAGGATGATGACATATGGATTGGCACAGGTTTGCAATGCGGTCACACCTGCGCCCACGATGAAGACCGCAGCAAGAAAGAGCGGGAAGATGACGAACTTTGCGGCAGGAATGAATAATAGGCAGCCAATTACCTGGATGAATAGCGAAACGACCATGGTCCACTTGTATCCGATCACGTCAATGAGTTTGGAAGTGGGCGCGGAGAAAACAAAGTAAGCAAGGAAAAATGCTGAATCCGCGAGCATTGCCCACGCGTAATCAAGATCAAAGATTGCTCTCAAGTGGGGCACAAGCGCCATGTTCAACGTGGTGATGAACCCGAAGATAAAAAACAATGCGGTGATGGCAAGAAATGGGCCGGAATAATTTGGATTGCTTGAAGTTTTCGAAGGCATTAAATGTGTTGCCATGGGACGCAATTCTCCGCATTGTTGAG
>JASHVU010000492.1 GCA_030044455.1 Acidobacteriaceae bacterium
CGTTCGCCGCGCCGGTTCCTTCTGGCATGTCCGGAAGCAGTGGAAAGCCGGAGATTCGATCTCTATCCGTTTCAAACAGTCCGTGCGCGGGCTTCCGGCACTCGACAACGAATTTGCCCTCCAATATGGTCCGCTGTTGTATGTGCTG
Organism: Acidobacteriaceae bacterium; assembly: GCA_030044455.1. Taxonomy (GTDB): domain Bacteria; phylum Acidobacteriota; class Terriglobia; order Terriglobales; family Acidobacteriaceae; genus Telmatobacter. Next base: position 149 of record JASHVU010000492.1, read on the forward strand.
TCGGTGAAAGGAGAAGCTGAAACGGTCAAGGCATACCCACGACCTGAGTTCAGGGATTACTACGTCACCAAAAGCCCGGATGCCGAGACCGATCTTAGGCTCCCCGCCGATAAAAGTGCCACAGGATTTGGTTTCGTGTCTCGATCGAATGCTAATTCCGATCCCGACTATCCGCTTGATGATCCGAGCGGGGTTCTCTCGGGTGAAATGCTTGCCGGCGATGGCACACCAGCCGCAATCACTCTGGTGCCCATGGGCGCGAAAAACACGCGCCTGCGCCGGGTCACTTTCCCAATGTCCAAACAACTTTAAGACTTTTTGATTGCGCAACAAAACCAGCGGATGGCGGTAGATTGCCGCGATCTGGGTTCTACGACGTGCGCGGAAACATCGACACGCCGAACTTTGCGCAGCCGTAAGGCGACAGCACAATCCTGGTGGGTGTACCGGTCATGAGCTTGTCGGGAAGCGGCTGCAATTCCGTCGGCGTCCACGCGATTTCGTGCGCATTGATTCCAAGCTGCAGCGGCGTGGAAAGACTCCACCGCCACTGGTCATAATTGAATCCGGATACGCGCATGACCTCGGCCTCGCTTGGGCCGGGCATGCTGCCATTTACGTCAATCGCGTAATTCGATTTGATACCGGGAACCTCCTGATTCGGCGATTGCGCCGGGATGGGAAACGAAAACAACATAGGCCCGTAGTAGACCGCAGCGTAAGGATTGTGAATGTCTTTCAACTGCGAGATTGCGCGGCTGTTTTTGAAATAGGGGATCTGAGGGTAGGGGGTTTCATATCCTTTGAGAACGCGGACCCGCATGGGAAAGCGAAGCTGCACGGTGTCGCCGGGTTTCCAATCGCGCGTCACCGTCAGAAACGAGCTGAAGTGCGGATTCACCTCCCATGGCCTGCTGTTGACCAGGACCTCGGCTTCGACGGCCGAGGCGGGAATGCGCAGGTGGAGCGGAAATCGAATCTCACGTTCAGGCGTAACCCGCATTTCAATGTGTTCTTCAAATGGATATGCGGTAACCGCCTCAATGCGTATCCTGACGCCGCCGTTGACGGTTCCCGTCATCAGCGACGGACCGTAGAGCGTTGCCGCCATGCCTCCGTCTGGCGTCGCCATCCACATGTGCATCACGTAATTTGGAATAATCCGATTCAGATTGCCCACGCAACACAGCACCGGATCGCCGATGTCGGTGTATTGGTACGATCCTTTGCCGGGATTTGCAGGCTCCTGGCCCGGAAGCGTAGTGCTGAACCGGTTCGGCCGCTGATAATACGACATTGTTTTGAAGTCGGCACTCACAGGGGCGGGGCCGGCATTCAGGAAGATCTGCTCTACGCGATCCAGGTATTTGGAATCCCCTGTGATTCTCGCAAGGCAAAGATTTGTCCAGATGGATGCGGACACATCGCAGGTTTCGACGTTGCGCGTCGAACCGATTCCTGCGTGATACTCTTCACCGGAACTTACGCCCATGGGGAGGAGGCTGTTGACATCGTTCCAGTACAGGCCGGCCGCTGTAGCAGAGAGATCGCGAGCCGATCCCGTCCAGGGAAAGAGAAGAGCCGGCGTTCGGATATGCTCGTAGAAAATGACGTTGTGTCCGAACTCCACATCTCCGCCCGCCCACGCGTCGACGGTATCCATGTATGACTTTCTACGCGAGAAGGCCAGCATATTGTCCAGGATCTGCGGGTCACGGCTGATTCTGTAGGTATCGGCAATCGCGTCGATGTTCACTGCGCCCGACACGGTTCCAAACGTCGCCGGAAGATCGTCGAGCGGATAGGTTCTGTAAACCTTCACCAGCGCTTGCAGGACTTTGGGATTACCTGATGCCATTTGATAAGCAACGAGAGCGCGGCCCATGTGAGAATGGGCCCAGCTATTGAACGGGTCTTTCACCGCCGAAAGCGGGCGCCAGTAAATGAACGACTCGCCGCCTTTCAAGACGCCGTCAACCACCGCATCCAATCGCTCTGCGACCTTTTGAATGAGTTTTTGATCCCCGAGCATGTAGCCGAGGCGAATGGCGCCGTCGAGCCAGTAGCTGCATTGTTCGAGAGGCCATCCTGTCCCATCCGCATTGGCTCCGAGCGCGGAGAATCCATAACCGCGCCACGCCTCATGGAAGGTTGCGCAGTATTCATCCAGATGGCCGGTGATGCCGTTGACCGCAGTCTGGGCCCATGACTGCAGCCATCCGCGTGGCTCAACGGCCCCCGCGGGAAGAACGGCAAAAGAGGGTGGACGCACATCAACCCCGGTCGCTCCGATCGCCGGTAAGGCAGTTCGCAGCTCAGAATCTTGCGCTGCACATTTCAGCTGGCCTGGTAACAGAAGTCCCGCACCAACTGCGGCGGAAGCTGTGAGGAACTCGCGGCGGGTAGTGTTATCCGGCATATTTGCGGTTCTTCTTATCTCGATATTTCAAGCAGCATCGAAGCTGCCTGTGGCAGGTCGACAGAAAGAGAGGAGCTCTGAGTGGAAAGGTTGCGTCCCGTCCACAAATCCTTCCATTGCGTTGCGCCCCAGCTTTCTGGAATCTCGAGGACAGCGTGGCGTGACAAATCCGCGTCGTCGCGCAAACCCTCTTCGAGATTGCCCGCCAAAATGCGAATGTGTCCGTCGACAGTGCGCCAGGCGGCGATATTCATGGTTTGCTTCAAGTCGATTTCTCTCGCGTGAAGACATGCCTGCTGTTTGAGCAATTGGTTCATTACGCCTGCAGCCAACGCGTACGGAGTGCCGGTGTTTCCCCATATCCAGGAGAGAGGCTTCCCTTCAGTCGAACGCAGATCCGGCGGATTCCACACCATCACCCGCTTTTCCCCGGAATCTGCGAGCGTCAACTGCGGAACGCCGTCAGCTCGGTAGATCACCTGCGCCGAGGTCGAAGCCTCAACTTGCTGTGGATAGCAAAAGGAGTTGAACCATGCTTCTGAACCCTGGACAAATCCGGCAGCGCTGGTTGCTCCGCGGCACGGCCGGACCTCGAGGGGCGCAGTGTCAAAATCGCCGCGCAATCCTGCTAGCGCCGCGAGTTTCGGATCAATGCCGCCGGCCGCACTGCCAAGCAGCGCGACGGGCTGTCCTGCACGGATCATCTTTACCAACTCGCTCAACTGCGGCGGAGAAAGATGAACCGGAGTTTGCACCACAAATAGATCGGAGTGGACTTGCGGGAGCCACTCCATTCGAGTGGCGGAAAGGATAGGGACAGGCCACTTGATCAGCGAGCCAGCCTGTTCATCGAGCCACTCGTTAATCTGCCCATCGGGAGAGGCGTGCTCGGCTTGCCACTGCATCGCGGCGCGGTTGTAGACGAGAGTCGGTCCCATCACGTCGCTCATCTGACGTGCATCGGTCACCGCAGCATTGATATTTGTGGTGAGGAACCGGACGTCGTTCTCACCGAGCAGACGCTCGCCCTGGTTGGCCCACGAAATATAAGTTCCATTTGGAATCTTCAACTCGTGAGGCATTTTCACCGCTGCATGGGAGTATGCCCAGATGCCCCAGCGCAGTTTTTCCGGAGCGGTGTGAATCACATCCCAGCTCTCCCAGGCATCGAAAGTCTCAACCAGCGAATAATGCCGAACCTTGGTGTCTGCCAGGATGGCGGCATGAGTGAGCATGTAGGCAAGCTGATAGGTCCAACCCTTCGTCGGTCCGTTCCAGAAGACACGATCGCGCACGCCAACTTCATTCCATGCGCCGGCCCATGTCTGGTCGACAAAAATGTCGAGATAACCCTGCATGGCCAATGCTTCAAGATCCAATCCATTCGAGCGCCAGTCGGCAATCGCGCTTGCGCCGCTCGAATACATCATCACAAGCGCGGCGGGATTTGCCAGTTTGGTTTCGCGCACCAGGTCTTCCACGTCCTGCGTTGCCTTGTGAATCACCTCCGCCGACGGAGCGACCAGCCCCCAGGGCCCTCCTCGCTGGTAGGGAAGCGGTAGTCCGAACGAGTCCCGCAGCATGATTGCATCGAGGCCCAACGCGTGCGACAGGCTGCCCCACTGTGCTGCGAATGCCCGGTGCACCGGCATGCCCTCAGGAATGCCGCCCGGAAATCCGCCAAGAGGCCGGGCGTCCGCATGCAGGTGGGCGCCAGGATCGAAGTACCTGCCAACATCGAAACAACCCTCCTGGTGAAAGGATGATTTCGTGAAGGCCTCAGGATGACGTTTTACCCATGCAGCTTCCTCGCCGTACGCATTCGTCCAAGCGTAGGTCAGGATTCCGACTTTGAAATCGTGGATGCCGGCGCGGGCCGCTTCGAGTTTCAGCCCAGCAGAGAGCTGCTTCAAGTCGCCATAGGTCCAGGGATCGTAGCCGCGTCTCTTAATCACGACAGGGCTGGCGAACCGCTCCTCAAAGAGCTTTTCACGCTGGGCAGTCGTGCCGGTCAGCATTTGGTGCTCGTCGACCCACTGGCTTTCGCCGCTTCCGGTGGGCAAAGAGATTCTCTGATCCGGATTGCCTGACCACTCCATCACTGGTCCCACCGTCCACCCGACGTTGAGAATCACCCCGCGGTAACCGCAGACGCCATCAAAAAGCGGAAGGAATCGTTTCCAGAACTGGCTTATGCTGCCGGCCTGATCGTGCTGCTTGAACCAATAGAGATCGATCTCCAGCCAGCGATCGGTCTGAATGCATGGCTGCGGAGCAGTCGACGCGAATGCGCTGATCGGAATCACAGCCGGCAGCAACCCCGGCAGAACCGCAAGCGTAAGAAAACGATGGAACCATTTGAATCGCAAAATTCGAGACATCACAGCTCTGTCATGTTCCATGGATTTCGCGCACTCTCCCAGGTTCTCTATTTACGGCATGTCACTTAGCAGTGATCTTTCTGCGAATCTCTTCATTCGGTCTCTGAGGCTGAAACTGCTGAAGGTTCCACGGCGATCCAGTAGTCTTCAATTTCTTCGAGATTTTTGTTCCGGGTCTCGGGGACATATAGCCAAGTGAAGACACCTTGGCAAATCGCCATGAGTCCAAGAAAGCCAAACGTGAGCGCCCTGCCGATGACATGAAATGCAAAAGGAAAGAGCAGGACGACAACGGCGTCGGCGACCCACTGAATCAGCACGGGCACGGTCATTGCCCGGCCGCGCACATCGTTGGGAAAGATTTCCGGGACTAGAGTCCAGAAGACTGGCCCAACGCCGAAACTGAAAAAGGCCAGGTAGATCAATATGAATGTCAAAACAATGACGCCATGAAATTGACCGGCGAGCACGACCACTACGAGCGAAACAAGGCAGAAAGCCATGCCGAACGATCCCACAATATAGAGCGCCTTGCGGCCATACCGGTCGATTGCCCACAGGGACCCAAGAGTAAAAAGGAACTCCGTCACTCCGACTAAGATTGTGGAGGCGAGAGCGGAGTCGATTTTGGAACCTGCCGATTGGAAGATTCCAGGAGCATAGTCGATAATCGTGTTGATTCCCGAAACCTGGATAAGGATCGCAAGAATGGCGCTCGCCAACAATGCGCGACGAACTCCCGGGCGAAGAAGGCTGCTCCAGGACTGCTTCCCCGTGTGCATCGAGGCGGCAATTTCTGCAACCTGTGCGGTTACACTGCGAGCGCCGCCGATGCGTTCGAGCACCACGGATGCTTCTCGTGCACGGCCGCTCATAACGAGAAATCGCGGCGTTTCAGGGGCGAGGGCAATCAAGAGAACAAACACGGCTGACGGTACGACTCCTGTGAGGAACATCCAGCGCCAATTGTTTACGCCTGTGTCACGGAGCAGATAGTTAATGGCGAAGGACGTAATGATGCCGAGGACGATCGAAAGTTGATACATGGTTCCCATTCGACCGCGAATTGCGGTGGGGGATACTTCGGAGATATACAAGGGGGAAAGCAGGGAAACTGCGCCAACAGCGATGCCGCCGAAGATACGGGCCGTAATAAAGGCGGCAAAGTTGCCAGCCATTGCCGTGGCTACTGAGGTGAGAGCAAAGAGAAGGGCAACGACGAATAACAGTTTTCTGCGCCCATAACGATCGGTCAGGCGACCCGCCAGCAACGATCCAACAACGCAGCCAAAAAGCAATGAGCTGAACGCCCAACCGAGCCCCAGGTCGCCCAATTGAAACGCGCGGCCGATGAATGGACCTGCGCCGGTGATGATGGCAATGTCGAATCCAAAGAGCAGGCCCCCCAAGGCCGCGGTGCAAGCCAGGAAAATGAGGTAACGAAGATGGATGCGATTATTCACTTGATTGATACCTCATCCCGTCTGGGTTGCAACCCGCGGAATCGTCCCGAGGGATTGTCTGGTTCGACGGGACGCCAATTGGAAGCAGGTGCGGGCGAGTTTCTTATTGAGCAGGGCCTGGGCGTAGCAGTCAGACTCATTGGCCAGTTCCTGCCGCTAAGGGCCAGCCGGCTCCCATGATCATTAGCTTGGCCTCGAACGTGTTGCGTGTTTTAAGTCTTTCAAATCCAAGTCCCTGCTGCGACATCGGCGTCTTGTGGGGATGCCAGCAAATATGGTTCCACAGCCATGGGTGGGTTGAAGACAACTTCAGAAACCGCCGTGTCAGGTTGATCTCCAACTGACACACGTCTTCGAATGCAGAAGCGCGCGCAGGATCCCTAGCATATCTACACGCGTTGCACCAGTTCAGGGCGCAGGCCACCGCAAGAATCTGTCCTTCGGCTGAGACCGCCTCGTGCACGCTGGCGAGCGAGTTATTTTCGAGTGCGGCAGCCGCAGCTAAATCCGACCCGGCTCGTTGCCAATGAGTTTGCACGCGGAGAAACTGCGTCTCCAGACGATTGACTAGGCTGCCGGTGAAGAAGTTGAAAGGACTGAACCAGTGAATGCGATCTGCCTGGTCTGAGTCTGAGAACATATCGCGCAACAGTGGTGTCGCCAGGCACATATTCCAGCCCAAGCCGAAGCGACCTGAGATCTGCGAACATTTTGTATCGCCCAATCCGACCGGGAGATACTCATAGCCCCGATCGAACTCGTTCCAGCCGCTAATCGCAAGTCTTCGGGCATCTTCCTGTTTGTAAATATCCTCTGCAACTTTGCGCAGGAGATCCGCTTCCGAGATTTCAGGCTGCGTATTGAAAATTGCAAATGCCCGCTCGCATGAGTCATCCCAATGTCCGCCGCAATCGAAATCGACCAGCTTGTCGCAACCAATACTATGATTCAAACGCAAATGCCTGTAGATGCGACCTGGCATCGGAGGTGATCCAAGAAAGAAATCATCGATGCCGCTACCCAGTGCTGGCATATCGACAACCAGTTCTACGCCCATTGCGCTAACGGCTTCCTTGAAGTTGGGACCCTCTTCGCCGGTCAAATTGGAGTCATCAAAAAGCGGTTCACCAGGAATGGATGTCTCAAGATGCTGTCTGGTATTCATCTCCATCTTGCAGATCAGGAAATACGGCTTGGTCACATGCTTTTGCACTTCGGTCAGATATCCCGGTTCCCAAAACCACTCATAGACAAAAAGGGCGGCGTCGGCTCGTTCCTTGCGCAGGGTCTTTTGGATAGTGCCGTACATGTTGCCAATGTGCTGTGCACGCGTTGTCCCGTGCGCATGAGGACAGGTTTCGTCGCAAACAAATGCGTCGTTATCAAGTGTTGCCACTTTCAGGCCCCGGATCGAAGATGAAAGTTTCAGATAGCTGGAGACCATCTCTGCAATAAACTCCAGGCCGGCTCCGTCCTGGCAAGTGCAAAGCGTCTCCCGCCGCACACCGTGCCATATACAGCTGCCCAGCGCTTGAGGGTGATGATCTCGCAGATATTCCCGCAGTTCCCCGTTGAGCCGCGGCATCCAGAACGAACTGTAAAAATCGAGACCGGAATCAGAGCACATCGCGCAAATTCGCACCAGGTAATCCTGATACATCGCCTTCTGTGTGCTTCGGGTGAAATCGAAGATGTCAAACAGCTTCCAATCACCCAGGTAGCCTTGGTCTGGGCCCGGGTCCCAGCTCCAACGCAGATAGTCGTTTTCTATCCAGATGCCGGTGTAGCCGCGCTCTTTATAACGCACCAGTACCGGCCTGATTTCTTCCACATCCTG
>JASHVU010000493.1 GCA_030044455.1 Acidobacteriaceae bacterium
ATTACTTCATCGGCGATCATCAGGACGCCGTGGCGCGTGCAGATTTCGCGCAGGCGAGGGAAGTACTCAGGAGGGGGAACGAGCACGCCGTTGGTGCCCACTACCGGTTCGAGGATGATGGCAGCAACGTCGCTTTCGTTGCGAATCATGTGCTCGATGTAGTCGGCGCAAGCGATGTTGCAGCCGGGATAGGTGTGCTTGATGGGGCAGTCGTAGCAATTGGTCTCAGGCGCGAAGACTACGCCACCGCCTTTGCCGCCGGGTTCCATGGCCCAGCGTCGTGGGTCGCCGGTGGCTGCAATGGAGCCCATTGTTGATCCGTGATAAGAGCGATAGCGCGAGATGATTTTGGTTTTGCCGGTGTACATGCGCGCAATTTTGAATGCGGCCTCGTTGGCTTCAGTGCCGCTGGTGGCAAAAAAGAATTTTTCTATTCCCTTTGGAAGAACTTCGAGGAGTTTCGAGCTTAGTCGCGCGCGGGCCGAAGTGGCATAGCCGGGCCCAACATAGCACAACTCGCGGGCCTGTTCGGCGATGGCGTCGACGACACGCGGGTTCTTGTGGCCGAGATTGACGCACATGAGCTGGGAGCTGAAGTCGAGGTATCGCTTGCCCGAGCCATCGGTAAACCAACATCCCTCGGCATCGGCGATGTGCAGCGGCTTCCAGGTTTTCTGGAAGCGCCAGGTGCCGTAGTTTGTCTCGCGGGTGATGGCGGAGATTTGTTCAGAAGTCAAAGTGCCAGTGAGAGAAGTGTCGCTCATCGCGGCCTCCATAGGCATTCATCGTACCAGTTAAGTCGCTGCGAAGGTTTCTTCTTTGAGCACTCGCTCGTAGGCGGGCACGGTGAGGAACTCGACGAAATGAGGAGCCCGGATCAACTCGCGCATCAGGCCTGCGGCCTTCTGGTAAGCGGCGAATCTCAGGGAATCGACCAAGGATTGCTGCCGAGCCAGCTCGGCGTCGATGAGACTTTCGACGAGCGCAACGTCGATGACCCGGCCATCGTTGAGCTTCGCCCCGTGATGCACCCACTGCCATAGCTGCGCGCGGCTGATTTCGGCGGTGGCGGCGTCTTCCATGAGATTGAAGAGCGGTACGCAGCCGATGCCGCGCAGCCATGCCTCAACATAGCCCAAGCCGACGGCGACGTTCTGCTTCAGGCCTCCTTCAGTGATTTGGCCGTCAGGCACCTGGAGCAGATCGGCGGCGGTTGGATGATAGTCGGGCAATTGCTTTGAGATCTGATTGGGCGCGGGCATGAGGCGGTTGAAGATTTCTAGCGCGACGGGAACGAGACCGGGATGCGCGACCCACGTGCCGTCGTGGCCGTCGCCGGCTTCGCGCTCTTTGTCCGCCTGCACTTGCGTGATGGCTTTTTCGTTCGCCGCGGGATCGGATTTGACCGGAATGTATGCCGACATTCCGCCCATGGCGTGCACATTGCGGCGGTGACAGGTTTTAATGGCCAGCCGGGAGTAGCTGCGCATGAAGTGGGTGGCCATGGTGACCTGTGCGCGATCGGGGAGAACGGCCTTGGGGTCGGCCGAGAATTTCTTGATGTAGCTGAAGATGTAATCCCAACGGCCGCAATTGAGGCCTGCGGAGTGCTCGCGAAGTTCGTAGAGAATCTCGTCCATCTCGAAGGTTGCGAGGATGGTTTCGATGAGCACGGTAGCGCGAATGGAGCCACGTGGAATTTCGAGGGCCTCTTGTGCGCGAATGAAGATGTCATTCCAGAGGCGGGCCTCGAGATGGCTTTCCAACTTTGGCAGGTAGAAGTAGGGGCCGCTGCCGCGGTTGAGCAGCTCGCGCGCGTTGTGAAAGAAATAAAGGCCGAAGTCGAAGATGGAGCCGGAGATGGGCTCACCATCGACGAGCACGTGGCGTTCTTCAAGATGCCAGCCTCGCGGGCGAATAAAAAGTACAGCCGGTTGGTCGACGAGTTTATAGTGCTTACCGGTGGAAGGATCAGTGTAAGTGATTTCACGGCGGATTGCGTTATGCAGATTGATGTGTCCATCGAGGAGATTGGTCCATAGAGGAGTGCTTGAGTCTTCGAAGTCGGCCATGAAGACTTTGGCGCCCGAGTTGAGGGCGTTGATGATCATTTTGCGATCGACCGGTCCGGTGATTTCAACGCGGCGATTGAGGATGTCACCGGGGATTGGTGCGCCGGTCCACTCGGACTCGCGAATAGGGCGAGTGTCGGGCAGGAAGTCGGGCCGCTCGCCTGCATCAAGTCGCTGCTGCCGGTCATGACGCGCTACGAGCAACTGTTTGCGGCGCGCGTTGAATGTGCGATGCAGATCGGCGAGGAAGCCAACGGCCGCGGGGGCGAGGATTCCGGCGTAGCCCTCCGTGACGGGCGCCAGAATCTCGACTCCTGGCTGGCTGATGGATACGGGCATGGTGCGGCCTCTCAAGGCGAAGAGAACAAGGTACAGAATAACTGCCGGGGCGGAGTGTGACTACACGATATGGAACGGGAAGGAGATGAGTTGAGCCGACAGTGGCCCGAGCCCTAGCAAAGACAGGGACGCTTGGCTGGATGTTATAGTTTGTGTGGCCTGAGCTGCAATTCTCGCAGAGTGCGCAATAAGGGAGAATGCAGGAGCTGGGGAAATGTCGGAGGGTCGGAAGGCCCTCAGTGCAGCCGGTCAGGAGACCGGCGGTACAATGATCAGATTTTGTGAGCGCATGACGGGAATACGACATGTCGATTTGACTGACACCGAAGTTGCCTCGAGCGAGACCGCGCGCCGAATCAATCGCGACATCATTCTTGAGCTGATACGCGAGAACCAGCCGACTTCGCGGATCGAGCTGTCACGATCATCCGGGCTGCAGAAGAGCACGGTCTCGCAGATCGTGGAGCAGTTGATCAGCGAAAACTGGGTGGTTGAGAGGGCGGTTGGCACCACGCCGCGGGGACGGCGCCCGACCTTGCTGGGGCTGAATGAACATGTGGTCGCGATTGCGGTCGATATTCATCCCCGGCTGGCGATTGTGGCGGTTGTGGATTTGAACGGGCGGCTGCTTTCGCAATGCCAGGTGCCGGTGACGTCGAATCCTGCGTCATCGACCAGGCTGATTGTGGATTGCATCCGGCGGTTCAAGGCGTCCTTTACCGATCGCGCGATTGAGGGCATCGGCGTGAGCTTGCCTGGTAGAGTCGATCCGGCGACGCAGCGGCTGACATTTGCACCCAATCTGCGCTGGCCCGAGTTTGACATAAAGGGTGCGCTCGAAGCGGAGTTTGGGCTTCAGGTGAATATGGAGAATGCGGCCACAGCGTGCTTGCTGGCAGAGCTCACGTTTGGCCGCATGGATGGCATTCGCGACATCGTGCTTGTAACCATCTCAGAGGGGATCGGCGCGGGAGTCTTTGCGGATGGAAGAATCATCTCCGGGACGCATGGGATGGCGGGCGAATTCGGTCACATTCCGCTCGATGCGGATGGGCCGCGCTGCGGGTGCGGCCGCAAGAGTTGCTGGGAGACGTATGCATCGTGCCGCGCTGCGGTACGTTATTACCGCAAACTGCGCACGGGAAACAAGGAAGTGAAATTCCATGAGTTATTGAACCTGGCCGAAGAGGGGTCGAAGGACGCGCAGGAGGCGCTGGAGCAGCAGGCCGTGTATATTGCGCGTGGACTGCGGATCATCATTGCGAGCCTCTCGCCGGCCATGATTCTGATTGCGGGTGAGATCACTTCGGCGTGGCATCGATTCGAGCGGATCATCGAGAGGGAAGTAAAGTCGTTTGTGCTGGCAGGAACGCCGCCGCGAATCGTCCCAACCCACGAAGGGGATATCGCGCGGCTGAGGGGCGCGGCGGCATTGGTGTTTCAGCGCCAGATTGCGCGTCCGCAGAGCACAACCACGGCAGGGTCACGGCAAGGTTGAACTGGCTGATGTCGATGCGTCGGACACCGGCCGGCGCATGACGGTTGCGACCAGGTCGCCGAGTTGTTGGGCCGTGAACTGGTTGCCTTCAATATTTGCCGCCAGCTTGCCCTCGCGATCGATCACCACGGTGTGAAATGTGTGGGTTAGGAAGCCCTCATCGTTCCAGAAACCCATGCCGAACAACTCCGCAACATTATGCACATCGTCGAGATTGCCGGTTAAGAACCGCCATGCTTTGGGATCGGCCTTCCAGGTGTCGGCAAATTTCGCCAGCGCCTTTCCCTGATCCTTGTCAGGATCGATGACGATGGTCATCAGGATCAGGTCGGTGCCCGCCTGAGCGCGAAATCGTCTTTCGAGGATGGAGAGATTGTTTGACAGGCGGAAGCAGTAATTCGGATTGGGGCAGCGCGAATAGGCAAAGGTGAGCGCTACCACTTTGCCTTTGAATTGCGAAAGGTGAGTTGGCTCGTTGGCCTGATCGGTGAGCGTGAAATCCGGAACAGGCCGGCCGACCTGAACGATCTTTGCAGCAGCGGTGGGATCCATCACCTGGTGCAGGAAAGTCAGGCGTCCGGCTTCAGTGGGTTCGGCCTCGTGATTTGAAACTTCGACGACCTTGAGGTGATCGGCATAGGACTCGTTCTTTGTTTCAACCATGTCGAAGCGCACGGTGGCGCCGGGCACGAGGGATTTGAAATTCACCTGGCCGCGAACGGTAAAGGGCATCACCATCGCGTCCATGTATCCGGGGATGGCATTGCAGGATACGACAATCGACTGGTCGGCTGGATTGACTTGGATCACGATGCCCTGGACAGAGTGCTGGTTGGCGGCCCACAGTTGCAGAGCCACAAGCAAAACCGCACTTGCCAGGAGCATGCGTCTCATACCAGTGATACCTCCCTGATACGTGCCGTTATACGTGTCTGATACGTGCCTGGACAGATCAGCGTGCTGCGACCGGTTGGGTCGATGGTCAGGGGGCGCGGCGAGAACATTGTATCAAGCAAGCGTTATCGATTTGAAGTGGATTCATTGAGCGACTGCGCGGTTTGCGCTGCCGGAGTGCCGGATTTGCCAAGGCGGAAGGGGCGAAACTCGCGGCGCGTAAAGCTTCGAGCAAACTCCTTGATCTCGATGTACTGGTTGGTTGCGACCCGCTCAAAATGTTGCCTGGTTTTCGAGGTTGGCCACCAGATATCGAGCGTCACCGGATGCGCATTGGGACCCAAACCGATGTTTTGCTCGAGCGGGTTGCCGCCGAATGAACTGGTTTGGCCGACCGTGCGGTAGATCGATCGAGGCGGCGAGTTGCCATCCTGCACAGTGACGTGGATTTGAGCTCCGAGAGCCTCACGGTTGGTTTTGACACCCACCAGTCGAACATTCAACCAGTTGTTGTTGTTGCCGGGATTCTCAAAGACGCGCATGGTGTGCTTGTCTCCGTTAACCGCGCCGCCAATCTCAGCCACAATATCTTCGCTGCCGCGCCGTGTAAGATCGGCGAAGGCGATTCCGTGCCCTTTGTGCAATTCGCCCGTGCCCGAAGATTGCGTGACATCCACAAACCGCTTGCCCTGGTCATTTCGCAGCAGTTCATGCGGAAGGAGTGCAGTATACGAGGGCGATCCCATGCCCAGATAAATGTCGAGGTATCCGTCATTATCGATGTCGCCGAAGTTGGCGCCCATGGGCATAAAGACCTTGTCGAGGCCTACCTTTTTGGTGACATCTTCAAAGGTTCCGTCGTGCCGGTTGCGGTAGAGCTTGACGGTCTCTGCCTTGCGCTCGCCGCCGACATAGGTCTTTACCGCTTCTTCAACCGAAGTGAGGTAGCAGGCGACAAAAATATCGGGCCAGCCATCGTTATCGTAATCGAAGAACCAGGTGGCGAAACTGAACGAGGGCGCCTGAACGCCGGCTTGTCTGGCAACCTCAGTAAATGTCAGATTCCCGTTGTTGTGGTAGAGAAAGTTGTCGCCGTTCAGGTTGGTCACGTAGAAATCCATGAAACCGTCGCCGTCGTAGTCGGCTGCGGCCACGCCTTTGGTAAAGGGCGTCCGATCGATGCCCGCTGCGTGGCCAATCTCTTCAAATGTGCCGTCGCCCTTGTTATGAAACAGTTCAGCCGGACCTTTCTCATTGCCGACGAAGAGATCGAGATAGCCGTCGTTGTCAATATCGGCCCACGCGGCGGCCTGGCTCTCCACCAGAGTCGAACCGAGGCCGGCAGCGTCAGTCACATCGGTAAACGTACCATCGCAATTGTTGCGCATCAGTGACATGCGTTCGCGAAACTCCCAACCGCCGCGCAGTATCAGAAAGTCCATGCAGCCGTCGTTGTTGTAATCGGCTTCGAGAATATTCAGGCCGCCGAGCTGGTTGAGCAGGCCAGCCTCCTTCGTACGGTCAGAGAACGTGCCATCGCCGTTGTTGTGGAAGAAATGGATTGGGTCGCAGTTGTCCATGCTTGAAACCATCACGTCAAGCAGGCCGTCGTTGTCGAAATCGTCGACAATTACCCCGCCCGCGCTGCGAAGAATATTGAGACCGGCCTCGGGCGCTTTATCGACGAAGCGGCCCACATTCTGTTTGGATTCAAAGTCTTTTTCGGGAATCAGAAGAGCCGCGGGCACGCCGGATGGGTATTCGCCCAGCGTCATATAGGTGAGATTCAAGAGCCAGCGAACTTCAAGATCGTTGGGCTGCTGCTCAAGATACTTCTGGAAGTACTCAATTGCAAGTTTTGAATCATCGGTCTTGGCGTAACTTGCATGCGGGTCCAAAGGCGGAAAGATGTCGAGATTGGAGTTATCACGGTAGACACCGTTCTCCATCTCCGAGAGATGCAGGTAGCTGGCGCCGAGGCTCTCTTCGAGATTGGGCAGGGAGCCGGGTTCCGCAGTCTGGGCCAGGTCGTAAGCCGCCTTCCATTCGCGAATTGAATCCTCCATTTCGCCGCTATATCCATAGAGTTGTGCCAGCGTGCTGTGCCCTTCAATCTGTTCTGCGGGGGTAAGTGGCGCTCCGCGAAAGTTATTGTTTGCGAGT
>JASHVU010000494.1 GCA_030044455.1 Acidobacteriaceae bacterium
ACCGTGTTGGGGATCGATGCGTGCTCAAATACCCTGTCAGTACCGACCACCGTTCCTTTGGGAACCCACGGCGATATAAGCACGGCAGGCACTCTCACCCCCAGGCGATCGAAGTTGAAGGTATAGCTCAATTGCGTGTCGGCGGGGCCGGCGGAGTAGCCGTCGGCCGTACAAGCCGGCGGCGGCACGTGATCGAAGATGCCGCCGTGCTCGTCGTAAACCACCAGCAGCGCCGTGCTCGCCCAAAGCGTGGGGTTCGACTGGATTGCGTTGTAGACCGAGGCGATGTACAGCTCGCCCGCCTGGACGTTGTGGTCAGGGTGCTGGTCAGAGGCCAACTGCGAGCCGTCATCGTTATCGTGATCGCTGTAGTTGGGCTCGACGAAGCTGTAGTCCGACAAAGTGCCCGACTTGCAATCGGTGATGAACTGGTCATAGGTGGCGAATAGCTGCGGCTGGTGCTGAAGCAGATTCACGACTTCGAGACTGGAGCTTTGCTGATCGAAGTAGTAGAGCTTGGCGGTGTGGCCGGCGTCCTGCAGGCGCTCGTAGATGCTCTTGCCTTGCGGGTAAAAGACATTCATCCCAACCTGGCCGAACGAAGTCCCGTAATGCGCAAAGGCGCGATTGCAAAGAGTCGGCCCCGGAATGGCTGCGAACCAGCGATTGAATACCGCGAAGTTGAGGGCCAGCGAAGTGAGCACGGGCAACTGGTCCTGGGTGAAGTAGTACATGATCTTCTGCGAGTGCGCTACGTCCTGCTGCTGAACGTAATAGTTCTGCACAAAACCTTGCATGCTGGCCACGCGCGGGTTGCTTTGGTCGCCATTGAAAATCTGCTGGTCGACCGCAGGGAAGGCGTGATCGGGATCGGGATCAAGTTGGCCCTGATACTGGGCAAGCGGCTGCACTGAGACCTGGTTGCCTTGGGTGTCGGGATTCCACTGTGTCCCGTCCACCCCGTCAATCTGGGGGTTCACCGCTTTCAACGATCCCAGCATATGGTCGAAGGAGCGGTTCTCCATCATGAGAACGACAATGTGTTTCAGGGCATCTAGACCTGGAGGCATAGACTGCACCTTTCTTTCTGAATTGGTGGCCCGATTTTCGTAGTTCAGGGATATGTGATTGACGGCAATTCTGCGGCAATTCCAGACCAGCCCATTGGTCTGAACGAAGGGTATGTAGGGCTACCGCGGATTAGGAAAAGGTATATCCGGCGGGTACACAGCTAAAGTCAACGCGACCTTCAGGGAGCGGTGACCTTGCTCGACGCTGCGCGGGCACAGTATTTCCTGATCCGCCGTAGAGGACTGGCCTTTGGTTGGGCAATTGTAGCAGTTTAACTGTGGCAGGTGGAGTAAATTCGATTCGACTCGAGCACTTGGGCGACCATGGGCTCCACGTTGTCTGGTGATCCCTCAGAAGTTATAAATGATTCGGCTACTCATTAGCTCGGCATTCACTTGGAAGGCGTTTTTTCGCAGAATCACAACACCGGAATTGGACAACTGTCGGAGCCAGGAACCGTGTGCTGAAAACGGGGAGATCCTCGAGTGTCGGTTTAACGACTGAAATGCCACGCCTTGCCGCACGGCTTGGTCCGAAGATGTTCCCTGAGCTTGTGGCGTTTGTCGTTACTGATCCTTGATGGTCAATCATCTGCGGGGATTTGTTTGCCGGAATTTTACTGGGGCTACCGCATTTTCTGAGTTACTGTGCCCTTATCACTTCTTCCCAAGGTCGCCGCTCCCTGGTGGTCGCGTCGACTCGACCGCCTGGTTCCGGGCTACCGCTACGCAGAAAATGTGTTAATGGTCCTAATGGGTGAAGGTGTGAGCGTAAAAGCAAAACGGGACTCGTCCCAGGAGACGGACAAACTCCTGCGGAGGAATCCCATTCCTTGGACTGCGGAAATACCAAGTCTTCCACTTAGACCTGAGCGGTACCACCGTCGACGAAGAGCTCGACTCCGTTAACGAAGCTGGAATCGCTTGAAGCCAGGAAGAGAGCGACGGTCGCGATCTCTTCCGGGCGTCCCATTTCGCCGCGTGGGATCTGTGATTTCAAAAACTCCTTTGCATCCGGGCCGAGAGGATCGAGGATGGACGTGTCGATGGTGCCGGGACTAAGGACGTTCACGCGGATTCCGCGCTCCTTGAGCTCCAGGAGCCAGGTACGGGCGAACGAGCGCACCGCGGCCTTACTGGCGCTGTAGACGCCGAACGTTGGAAAACCCTTGATGCTGGCAATGGAGCCGTTGAGAAAGATAGAGCCGTTGTCGTTGAAGAGCGGGAGCGCCTTCTGCACGGTGAAGAGCGTGCCGCGGACGTTGAGATCGAAGGTCTTGTCGAAGTGTTCCTCGGTGACCTCTTCAAGCTTTACGACCTCACCGAATCCGGCGCTCGCGAAGAGGATGTCGATCCTGCCTTTCTCCCGCTTGACGGTCTCGTAGAGGCGGTCGAGGTCTGCGAGATTGGCGGCGTCGCCCTGTACACCGGTGACGTTTCGACCGATGAGCTTCACTGCCTCATCGAGCTTGTCCTTGCGGCGTCCGGTGATGAAGACGTATGCACCCTCTTCGACGAAAAGCTTGGCCGTTGCCAGCGCCATACCGGAAGTGGCTGCGGTGATGACTGCGACTTTCCCTTCAAGTTTCTTCACAACTGTTCTCCTTTGCATGTAGCCGGGTTGGCGCGGGAGCCCACTGCCGCATCGCTGTCGGTGGTGGGCCACGGGAACGAGGGATTAAGGCATTTCCCCTTCAGGTATAGCCCTTGCAGGCTTTCGAAGCAGGTGGCGATTTCTTAAGAAAATCGTCACCTGAGGGCTGTCGCTTCGGCGTACATCTGAAGGAGAAATGCTTTAGCGAAGGCCTCCGCTAGCGAGGATGACTTCGCCGGTGAGCCACTTCGCATCCTCGGAGGCGAGGAAGGTAACGACGCTTGCGATGTCATCGGGCTGGCCAGTGCGACCGAGCGGCGTCTGCTGAATGAGCGCCTTCTCGAAGTCGGAGCCGATGACGCCTGCGCTGTGCGTACCCTCGGTTTCGACAGCACCGGGATTTACAGAGTTGACACGAATCTTCTTTGGACCAAGCTCCCTTGCGAGCACGCCGGTGATGGCGTCGAGCGCACCCTTCGTCGCCGTATAAACCGTGGTATTGGGTGGGGTGACGCGGCTGGCGCCGGAGCCGATGTTGATGATGCTGGAGCCTTCTCCAAGGTGTTTGGTCGCGGCCTGCGTGGTGAGTATGACGCCGAGGACGTTGATATCGAATATCTTGTGGAACTGCTTCTCAGTGACCGCTTCGATCGGTGCGAACTCGTAGACGCCGGAGTTGTTGACCAGAATGTCAAGGCGGCCGAAGTTCTTGATGGCGGCGTCAATCAGGCCCTGTGCCTCCGCAGCCTTGGAGACATCTCCACCGACTGCAACGGCCTTGCCACCCGCGGCGATGATGGCGCTAACCACAGCATCAGCACCGGCCTTGCTGGAGGCGTAGTTGACAATTACTGAGGCCCCTTCCGCGGCGAGCGATTTGGCGATGCCGGCTCCGATACCTTTGGATGCGCCGGTGACGATTGCGACTTTGCCTGCGAGCTTGCTCATATCTTTACCCCTCTTCTACAACGGAATTGGCCCGAAGCCTTTATGGCTTCCTCACGGGCCGCCTCTTGCCTGGTTACAGTGAGTAGATGAGGTCGCCTAAAGAAAGATTCATTAGTTCGGGATTAATGAACTATTGAACCTTTTCCGCTGCGTGACTACTCTTAATGAGTATGCGGCCTCTCTTTCATCCATCGATCGAGGATGTTACGGTTGAGGGAATTCTCCACGCCTTGTCCGACCCTGTCCGGGTCGCGATCTACGCCGATATCGTGGCGCAGGAGTGCTCGCAGAACTGCTCTACGTTTCTAACCGTCAGCGACAAAACAATCCCGAAATCGACTCTCTCTCAACACTTCAGGGCGTTGAGAGAGGCGGGGCTGATTCGTGGCGAG
>JASHVU010000495.1 GCA_030044455.1 Acidobacteriaceae bacterium
CAAATGGCGCAGGCGCTGGGTAAATCGGATGTGGCCGAGGAGTATGGATCTCTTGCGCAGGGGATGGCTCAAAAATGGCAGGCGTTGGCGATCGATGGCGACAACGGAGCGGCCGACCACTTTAAGCTCGCCTTTGATAAGCCCGGCACATGGAGCCAGAAGTACAACCTGGTGTGGGATCAGCTTCTGAAGCTGGGGCTCTTCCCGGCGAGCGTGCGGCAGACTGAGGTCGCCTTTTATTTGAAGCATCTGAACCAGTATGGGCTGCCGCTCGATAATCGCGCCGACTACACCAAGCTCGATTGGGAAGTGTGGACAGCGACGCTGGGCAGCCAGGCCGATTTCACGGCATTTATGGAGCCAATCAGCCACTGGGTCAGCGAAGGCCCCACGCGCGTCCCGCTCACCGATTGGTACGACACTAAGACCGGCATCCAGAGAGGATTTCAGGCACGATCGGTAGTGGGTGGCGTGTATATCAAGGCGCTCTCTGACCCGGAATTGGCCAGAAAGTGGCGTGCAAACATCAGCCGAACTCCTTGAAAATCAGATCAATTCAACATTCCGTAACAATGGGCGTAGAAAATGAGTCCCGGCAGTCTACTGCGAGGGAGCGAAACGTGAAAAAGATTCTAGCGGTTGTTGCATGCCTTGTTTTAGCGATGAGCGTGGCCCAGGCCCAGAACCTTACTGGAGCGGGAGCCACTTTCCCCTATCCGATCTATTCCAAATGGTTCACTGAGTACAGTGCCGCGCATCCGGGCGTTGAAATCAACTACCAGTCGATCGGATCGGGCGGCGGTATCAAGCAGTTCTGCTCTGGCCTGGTGGACTTTGGCGCCTCTGATATGCCGATGACCAATGATCTGATTGCAGGCTGCAAAGAGAAGCTGGTGCACATTCCCACAGTTCTGGGAGCGGTGGTTCCCATCTACAACGTTCCCGGGGTAAGCAGTCTTCGCTTCAGCGGTCCGCTGCTCGCAGATATTTATCTGGGCAAAGTGACGATGTGGAATGATCCTGCGGTGGCCAAGGACAACCCGGGCGTAAACCTGCCCAACCAGAAGATCATTGTGGTTCACCGTGCTGAGGGCAGCGGAACGAGCTTCATCTTTACCGACTTCCTCAGCAAGGTAAGCAAAGAGTGGTCGAGCGGCCCTGGAGCCAGCTCCGCTCCCGGATGGCCGGTTGGGGTGGCGGGCAAGGGCAATGAGGGCGTGGCCGGGCTGGTGCGCCAGGTTCCCGGAACCATCGGCTACGTTGAATTGATCTACGCGCTGCAGAATAAGATGAGCTTTGGCGCGGTCGAGAACGCAGCGGGCAACTGGATCACGGCTTCGATTCCCGGAGTGACCGCGGCCGCGGCCAGCATCAAGCAGATGCCTGCCGACTATCGCGTTTCCATCACCAATGCACCGGGCGCGGATGCGTATCCGATCTCGAGCTTTACTTACCTGCTCATCAATACCCATCCTTCCGATGAGGCAAAAGAGAAGGTCATTCGGGACATGTTGAGCTGGATTGTCAAGGATGGCGAAGGCGAGGTTTCTGCATTGTCGTATGCGCCGCTTCCTGAGGGATTAGCAAGCAAGGTGCTGAACACCGTGTACGCGCTTCCCCAATAAGGACGCGTGTCCGGCAACAATTTGAGGGCCTGGCGAATCTGCTGGGCCCTTGCTTTTTGTTGCGGCGGTTACGGCTACGCGCCGAGATGTTGGCCGATCAGCCGGTCGAGGAGCGGGATAAGCTGCTCGCCGGTGCGGGGAAGCACGAAGGATTTTTTGCCCGCATCCCAATCGAGCTTGAAACTGGTGGCCAGCGCCGAAATCCAGATCTGGCGCACGGGCGTGTTGGGCGTGACGACGAATTTGCTGCCGGCATCTTCAAACAGCACATTCAAAGCGCCGGCTTGTTCTTCCACCTCGAAGCCGGTATCTTCCGACTCTTCGCGCTCGATTAAATGCTGCTTAAGTGCCTCGAGAGCCGATTCTGCCGCGCGCCGAAACTCCTGTTCATCCTGCATGGCCCCAGTGTAACAAGACCGACGTGCCGCGATGAGAGGAGTTAACTATTCCGGTAATTCAGCTTATTTCGCCGGTTTTTCACGGAAATCTTCCCATCCTTTCACCATCGAAAAGCGAAACTTCAGTCAGCAACACACTCTTTTACTCATTCCATTCCTTCGAGGTGAAGAGCAAATGAGCATGCTGCGATGGAGCATCACCCTGGCGATGATTGTGCCTGCAGGGCAAGGGGCAGCGGCGCAGATGGCGCAATTGCCTGAACCCGCCATCATGCTGGTCCGCGAGGTTGTGTATAACGAACTCCACGATCACCAGCATCACGGATACTGGCGTTACCGGATCGAGCGCCGCACCGCAAGCGGAATTTCAATAGAGGAGCAAGTGGAGACCGCGGATGGTCCGGTGAATTGGGTGACAGGCGGCAACGGTCAGCCGCTGAGCGGCACAGCGCGCGAAGAGGAACAGGAGCGGCTGGAGCGGCTGATGACCTCGCCGCAGGAGCAGGCCCGGCACCTGCACGATTACAACAAGGACGAGGAACGAATCGGACGCATTGTTCGCATGCTCCCGGATGCCTTTCTGTATGAGTACGACGGTGAAGAGAAAGGCTGTTTCCGGCTGCGCTTCCATCCCAATCCGAACTATCCCTCGCACTCCATCGAGGCGCGCATCTTTCACTCCATGAGCGGAGAGCTACTGGTAGACGCACGCTACAAGCGGCTGGCCGGGCTCGAGGGGCACATCAATCAGAACGTCGATTTCGGATTTGGGATTCTGGGAAGGATCTACAAGGGTGGATGGTTCAAGCTGGAGCGGGTGCGCGTGAGCGAGACCGACTGGAAAACCGATCAGCTTGAAGTTCACTTGAATATCCGCGCGCTGCTGGTGACCAGCTTTGCGCGCGAGACCAGCGAGACGCGAGGGGGATTCGAGCCCGTGCCGGCGGGCATGAGCATGGCGCAGGGTGTTGCGCTGCTCGAGGGCAATGAAACGGCGTCGAACCCGGGAGCGAGACCGAATTCGCTCGCGATCAGCAGGTAACGGTCGGCGGAATGGGTTAAATCGTGAGGGTGTCCGGATTCCGGACACAAATCTGACCGACAAGATTAAAGGTTTTACGGCGGGCGCCGATGGATAAGCAGCAGGAGGCGCTGCCATGGAGATCGCACCGATTCCGGGAATCCGCGCCATTGCCCCGAACAGGACGCCACGGCCAGACTCCGATCTTTCCCCTGCATTCGACGTCGATGCTCTAAGCAAGATGGGCGATCATGCCGCGGCCACGCGCGTGAATAAGGCAGCCGGAGCTGAAGAAGAAGACGAAGAGCTCGATCAGGCTGATGATGCGGAGAGCACGCAGGATTCGGCCACCGTGAATTACTTTGCGTGAAAAGTGCCAGTCATAGAGCGGAGTCAGCAGGGCTGGCGGAACTGGCGGGGTTACTCCGCCAGCTCCGGCTAAAACCGCTCGAGTTACAGCGTTCTCTTGAATAGCGGCGTGGCGATCAGCAGCGTGCCGATGCCGAATATGGAAAGACAC
>JASHVU010000045.1 GCA_030044455.1 Acidobacteriaceae bacterium
GACCCATCGAAAGTGAGGTTCTCATAGGCGCCCAGCAGGAATTTTTTGTCGTAGTCGAGCAGATGCAGACGTCCTTCAAGGTCAGAGAACAGCACGGTGACGGCCTTGATTCGCTTTTCGTCGGTGAGGTATTTCAGGCGCTTGTCACGGACCTCGTCGGCAGCGACGCGGCTGGCGCGATCAGCCTTGGCAGCCAGATTGAGTTCCTCCAGCTCTTCATATGAGAGGGCAAGGAAATTGCGATAGTCGGTAGACATGGATCTCCTTCGTAATTTGGTTGGTCTCGCAAAGATAGACCCCCGGTGCTTGAGGGCGCGGGAGGCTGCGTTGTGGAGTAGTACAGCTTAGATTAACTCGTTCGCGCGGGCGGGCAAAGCACGAATCTTGCGATAAGGGTAGCGCCAGCGGAGAAGGGATGGTGGAGGAAATCTGGGTGGATCAACCTGGACAGCCGAAAACCGGGGCCGATTGCATCATTATATGTGCAATCTGCTGATGCAACCGGACGCTCTTGGGATAGAAAACGAGCTGTAGCCTCCACAAGAACAATTATCAGCGGTGGAGTGCTGGCTGCGAAAGAAGGCACGGCGATCGGCAAGAGTTCCGAAATCGGGGTTTCGATTCTCACGTATGACGAGGTAAGCTTATCCCTTGCGCGCAGACTGGGCTCTGAGAATTCCGCCATCTCCTACGCGCCTGAGTGAGGAATCCTATGCAAATTCGACTCTCCCAATGCCTGCCAATGTTGGCGGCGGTTTTACTACTTAGTGGCGCAATCGTTGTTCCTGCCGAAGAGGGGATGTGGACCTTCGACAACCTGCCTGTAAAACAACTGGAAGCCAAGTACGGCTTCAAAGCCACGCAGGAGTGGCTCGATCATGTGCGGCTCTCAAGCGTGCGGCTCAACGATGGTGGATCTGGCTCGTTTGTGAGCGCTGACGGACTGCTGCTGACCAATCATCATGTGGCGCGGGCGCAGTTGCAGAAGAACTCGACGGCCGAGCACGACTACATTCGCGACGGGTTTTATGCGACCACCGAGGACCAGGAGTTGAAATCGCCCGATCTCGAGATCAACGTGCTGGTGGGCATGAAAGATGTAACCGAGCGCGTTCAGAATGCGACCAAAGGAGTCACGGACAAGGCCCAGGCGCTGAAGGCGCAGGAAGCAGAGATTGCGGCCATCGAGGAAGAGAGCAAAAAGGCTACCGGCCTGCGCTCCGATGTGATTTCGCTCTACAATGGCAGCGAATACTGGCTGTATCAATATAAGGCTTACACCGACGTGCGGCTGGTGTTTGCGCCCGAACAGCAGGCGGCGTTCTTTGGCGGCGATCCTGACAACTTTACCTATCCGCGTTACGACATCGACATGGCGCTTTATCGCGTCTATGAAAACGGAAAACCGGTCCACACCGAGAACTATCTGAAGTGGAATACGAGGGGGGCCGCGCCTGGAGACTTGATTTTTGTTTCAGGCAATCCGGGATCGACGCAGCGCCAGGACACGATGGCGCAACTACTGGTGGAGCGCGACACGGTTGAGCCGGCGGTGATTGCGTATCTGCAGGCCCGCATTACGGCCGCGCAGGATTTTGCCAAGCAGGGACCGGACCAGGCGCGCGAGGTGGGCAGCACCGTCTTCTTCCTGCAAAACAGTCTCAAGGCTTACCAGGGCCGCTATGAGGCTTTGCTCGACAAATCGGTGATGCAAAAGAAACAGGATGATGAAAACGACCTGCGCTCGAAGGTGGACGCGAATCCGGATTGGAAGGCCGCCTACGGCGATGCGTGGAATACGATCGCGAGCGTTGAAGAACAGGTAAAGCCTGAGATCAAGCACCAGCTCTTCAGGCGGACAGGGAGCCAGTTGTTTACGATTGCGCTCGAGCTTGTGCAGTATGTGGCCGAGGTGAAGAAGCCCGACGGCGAGCGCCTTCCGCAATATCACGAGGCGGGTCTCGAGTCGCTGCGTTACCAGTTGTTTTCGCCTGCGCCGATCTACACCGACGTTGAAAAGATGTTTATGAAGACCAGCCTGAACCTGGCGGTGGAGCAGCTTGGCGCCAACGACGAATTTGTCCAGGCCATTACGCAGGGCGGCGACGTGAGCAAGAGAGTGGATGAGCTGGTCGATGGGACCAAGCTTACCGATCCCAAGGTGCGCCAGGCACTGATCGAGGGCGGAGAAGCCGCGGTCGCCGCGTCTACCGATCCGATGATCATGGCGGCGCGCCGTTTCGATCCCATTTGGCGCGCCAACTACAAGCACATTCGCGACAGCGAGGAGAGCGTGCTGGTTCCGGCCGAGGAGGAGCTGGGCAAGGCGCGGTTCGCCGTGTACGGCAAGAACGCGTATCCCGATGCGACTTTCACTTTGCGGCTGAGCTACGGCACCGTCGATGGCTATCCCTACAACGGAACCATCGCTCCGCCGTTCACTACCTACTATGGGCTCTTTGACCGTTCGGCCAGCTTCAGCAACAAAGCACCGTTTAATCTGACCGGGAAGGAAGCCGCGGCGCTGGACAAGCTGGACCTGGCAACGCCGCTCGATTTTGTGTGCACAGCCGACATTATCGGCGGCAATTCCGGTTCGCCAGTCATCGATCGCAATGGCGATATTGTGGGACTGATCTTTGACGGGGACATTGAATCGCTGGCCGGCGACTTTGTTTATGACGGGACAAAGAATCGCGCTGTGGCTGTTCACACGGCCGGCATGATTGAGGCGCTCAGAAAGATCTATGATGCCGACGCACTGGCCGATGAACTCGAGGGCAAGGAGTGATTCGGCTCAAGTAGGGAAGCGCTGGACAAAAGCTGAAACCGCGTCGAACACCCTATGCCTGGTCTCCTCGTCGCTCGCAGTCTCAGATGCTGCGAGCGCGAGGATGCGCGCAAGTTCCAGTTTCATCTCGGTGAATGCACCGCGGGCGTCGGCCTCGCGGGCGAAAAAGCGCGTGTGAAAGAATAACCCGTAGATGCTGCATGTAATGGCGAAGGGAATTGGTGCGGGATCTGCCGTCCCGAATCGTATCTCAGATTCGAGAGTGATGCGCGCTCCGAGCGGGTGCTCTTCGTCCTGGAGGATGAGTCCGTCTTCAGAGCCGCGAGTTCCCACCGTTTCGCCGTTCTCAAAGCTTCGCCACACGCGGCAATGATTGCGCGCAGGCGATGGATGCGTCAAGAAGCGCGCGGATTTGTCGTTCAAGGGGGCTGAGTTCACGATGAGAAGTGTAATGAGTGCAGCCTGGCGAAATTTGATTCTGGCAACCCTGCTGGTGGCGGCGATGCCTCTCTTGGGCGCTCAGGATCGATGGACCGAGGCACAGGCAAATGCATGGTATGCGGCGCAGGCCTGGCCGGTCGGCGCTGACTTTCTGCCTTCGACGGCGATCAACGAGCTGGAGATGTGGCAGGCCGATACCTTCGACCCAACCACGATCGATCGCGAGTTAGGCTGGGCTCAGGGAATCGGGATGAATACCATGCGCGTGTTCCTGCACAACCTGTTATGGGAACAGGATCCGGAGGGATTCAAGAAGCGCATCGATATCTTTCTGACCATTGCGACGCGTCATCACATTCGGCCAATCTTTGTGCTCTTCGACTCATGCTGGGAGCCGTTTCCAAGACTCGGCCCGCAGCATCCGCCGATTCCAGGGGTGCACAACTCGGGATGGGTGCAGGCGCCGGGAGCAGCGGTGCTTGCCGATCCCTCCCAGTACGCGAAGCTCAAGGAATACGTGGTGGGGGTGGTGGGCGCATTCGCCGCCGATTCCCGCATCCTTGCGTGGGACGTATGGAACGAACCCCAGGAAGAAAATCCGAGCGTATATGTGAAGGGCCAGCCGGTGAGCACGAAGGATGCTGTGCTCAATCTGGTTCCGTTGGCGTTTGCATGGGCCCGCAGCGTCCATCCAACGCAGCCGCTTACCAGCGGCGTGTATGACGGCGACTGGAGTTCGCTTGACACGATGCCGCCCATGGCGCGCATGCAGATCGAAGAGTCCGATGTGATCAGCTTTCACAACTACAGCTGGCCTGAAGACTTCGAAAAACGAGTGCTTGAGTTGCAGCAGTTCCACCGGCCCTTGATCTGCACCGAGTACATGGCCCGCAGCGCCGGAAGCACGATCGACACAATTCTCCCGATCGCGCACAAATACCGCGTCGGCGCAATCAACTGGGGCCTGGTCAACGGCAAAAGCCAAACGAATCTGCCTTGGGATTCCTGGAAGCGGCCTTACGTCTCTGACCAGCCGACAGTCTGGTTCCACGACCTCTTTTATCCCGACGGGAGACCATATCGCGAACGAGAGGCAGAGATCATTCGCGATTTGACATCAGGCAAGCAGCCGCCGCTCTAAACTTCTTCTCGCGGAACGGACAATTTGGCGACGCACAACTTCAACCGCGGTCTTGCCGCTTATCGTATTGCTGAGGTCAGAGGCTCGCTCACCTGTCATGATTGCCAGCCGCCGCCAAGTGCGCTGTACAGTTGTACGAGGGCAAGCGCTTCGCCCTGTTGCGCGTTGACCAGGTTCAATTCGGCAGCGAAGAAGTTAGAATCCGTGGTCAGGACTTCAAGATATCCAGTGGATCCGCCTTCGTATCGAATGCGCGCAAGCCGCGTTGCGTCTCTCGCGGCCGCAACGAGTTTCTCCTGCTGCTCGCGGTAGGCACGCTCCTTGTTCAGCGCGATCAGGGCATTCGACACATCGCGGAAAGCGCCGGCGATGGTCTTTTGATAGTTGAGCACCATCTCTTCCTTGGTCTGCTGTGAGAGCTGAAGCTGTCCGCGTAACTTCCCTCCTTCGAAGAGCGGTTGTGTCAGCGTGCCGATGCCGTAGATGGTTTTCCCGCTGGTCGAAAAGATACTTGAAAGGCTGTCGCCGCCGACACCGCCCGAAGCACTGATCGATAGGTTCGGGAAGAACTGTGCGCGAGCCACGCCGATTTGCGCGTTAGCAGCGATCAGTGTCGCTTCGGCCTGCTGGATATCGGGCCGCCGCTCGATAAGTTGTGAGGGCAACCCTGTGGGAAGATCCTGGGGTGGCGGAGCAAGCGCATTGGGGTCGTGGTGACTGATCGGTCCGGGGTCTTCTCCGAGCAGCAGGGCAATTGCATTCTCCTGTTGTTGGATCTGCTCTTCGAGCTGCGGTATCTCAGAGGTCGCAGTGTAGAGCAATTGCTCTGCTTGCCGAACATCTGACAAAGGTACCGAACCTCCACTCTCCAGTTTCCTGGTGAGAGCGACCGAATCCTGCCGCGCCGACAGAGTTTCTCTTGTGATCTCAAGTTGCGCGTCGAGCGCCCGAATCTCGAGATAAGCCGTCGCCACCTGCTGGACCAATGTGAGCCTCACGGCGCGCTGCGCCCAGACTTGCGCCAGGAGTTGGGCGCGTGCAGCCTCTGTTTGTCTGCGGTAGAGGCCCCAGAAATCCGGCGTCCACGCAGCGGAAACGTTCAATGACCCCTCAACCAGGGGATCGGGAAGTTGAGTGCCCAGCGAAGTTGGCAGACTTGCGCCAATACCGGTGCCTCCGACGGTGACGCTTGGAAACTCTTGTGAGCGGGTGATCCTCAACTGGGCCTGCTGTTCAAGAATGCGTTGCGCCGCAATCCGCACGTCGTAGTTATTGGCGAGAGCCTTGCGAATCAATTCCTGTAACTCGGGCTCACGATAAACCGCGGCCCACTGCTCATCGCCGAAAGAGTTCTTGACGTCGCTTGCAACCGCGGCATCATCCGCTCCCCAAAAGGCAGGCGGCGCGGTGACGTTAGGCCGTACGTATTTTGGACCGACGTTGCAGCCGGTAATAAGGCCGATCGCAGCGGCGAGACAGCTCAAACGAAAAAGTCCATGGAGTTTCATCAGGCCTGACCTCCTTCCATTCCGGCGTGGACACCAATTGGATCGGAAGGCGCACCTGATGGGGCGCCGGGGCCGCAGATTGTGTCCATCGTCGTGCCCTGGCCGCCTCTGACGAAGCGATGCGAAAGATATTCCACTACAGCAAACGTTACAGGAATAAAGATGAGACCAAGTACGGTGGAGAGCGTCATGCCGCCCACGACCACGGTACCCAGGATCCGCCGGGAGGCAGCCCCCGACCCGCTCGCGGCCCACAATGGCAAACAGCCGACAATGAACGCCAAAGCGGTCATCATGATTGGTCTGAAACGTAAGCGGGCAGCATCCAAAGCGGCATCGCAGATACTCTCGCCGCGTTCATAGTTCATCTTCGCAAATTCGACGATCAGGATCGCGTTCTTGGCCGAGAGCCCAATAAGCATGACGAGACCGATGGTCGCGAAGATGTCGTTTTCAAAGTGCCGGGCATGGAGTGCCAGATAGGCGCCCAGGATGGCGACAGGTGTACTAAGCAGAACGCTGAATGGCAGGGTCCAGCTTTCATAAAGTGCCGCAAGAATCAGGAACACAAATACCAGCGACAAACCGAACACAGCCCACGAAGGAACGCCTTTCTCCGCTTGCTGTTCCTGGAAGGACATACCCGAATAGTCAAAGCCTGCGCCAGGCGGCATGGTCTCGTGGAAGACCTCTTCGAGCGCCTTACGCACCTGGCCGGAGCTGTATCCGGGTGCGCCGGTAATGTTCAGCTGCGCGGCGTTGAATTCGTTGAATCGGTAGATGAACTCGGGTCCGGTGGCGCGGCTGACTTTGACAAGTGAGCTGAGCGGCACCTGGCTGCCGTTGGCGCTGCGCACGTAAAACTGGTCGATGTTTGCGATGTTGGTTCGCGATGAGCCGTCGGCTTCAACGTATGTCTGCCACTGCCGGCCGAATCGGTTGAAGTAATTCACGAGATATCCACCCATGAAGGTCTGCATGGTGGTGTAGATATTGCTGAGGTCCACCTGCTGCTGGAGGGCTTTCTCCTTGTCAACATCGGCATAGAGCTGAGGCACCGCGGGTTGGTAGGACGGAATAGCAGCCGCAATCTCCGGACGCTTGGAAATTGCGCCGAGAAATGCGTAGACATTCTTCGTCAGTATCGTCGGATCGTCTGAACCCGAGCGGTCTTCGAGAATCATCGTGACGCCACCTGAAGTTCCGATGCCCGGGATGGAGGGCGGTGGAAATGCGAAAGCGATGCCGTCCGGATTTCCCGCAAGCTGCTTCTGCAAGTTGCTCTGAATGTACTCGAGTTGCTGTTCCTTGCTCTTGCGGACAGCCCACGGCTTGAGGTTTACAAAGAAGAATCCCGAGTTGGTGCTCTGCACCTGGGTCAGCAGCGAGAAATTATTGACCGCGATGACTCCCTCGATGCCGGGAGTTTTTAACAGCGCGTCAGTAATCTTCTGCTCCGCAGCATCGGTACGCTGCGCTGAAGCGCCGTCAGGCAGTTGCAGCGCAAGGAACATGTAACCCTGATCCTCAGTGGGAATGAATCCCCCGGGAAGGCTGCGGCCCAGAAGCACTGCAATCACGCCAACCAGGATGAGGCCGAGCATGGCGAAAGAAGATTTGTGAATGAGAACGCGAGAGGTATTCACAAAACCATCCGTGGTGCGCCCGAAGAACTTGTTGAATTGGCCAAACCCCCTCGCCAGCAAACTCTTCCTGCGAGGCTCCTCTCTTGGTTTCAGAAGGAGCGAGGCCAGGGCCGGCGAGAGTGTGAGCGCGTTGAAGGCGGAGATCAGAACCGAGATGGCGATAGTAACTGCGAACTGCTGATACATGCGCCCGGTGATTCCCGGGATTGCGGCGGTCGGGATGAAAACCGCTGCAAGGATGAGCGCGATGGCGACGACTGGTCCTCCTACCTCCTGCATGGCCTTTTCGGTTGCCGACTTGGGGTCCATGCCCTCATCGATGTGGTGTTCGACGGCCTCGACAACGATGATGGCGTCGTCGACAACCAAGCCGATGGCAAGCACCAGACCGAAAAGAGACAGCGTATTGATTGAGAATCCAAGCGCAGGAAAGATGATGAACGTTCCGATGAGCGAGACTGGGACCGCGAGCAGGGGGATCAGTGTAGCCCGCCAGCCTTGCAGAAAGATAAAGACGACGAGGACCACCAGGCCAAGCGCCTCAAAGAGCGTCAGCAATATCTCGTGGATGCCGGCAGTGACAGCCTTGGTGGTGTCCAGCGGCACGCTGTAAGAAATGCTTGGAGGAAATGTTGCCGATAGTTCCTTCATGCGCTGGTTCACCGCCGCTGCAGTCTCTACAGCGTTGGAGCCCGGGAGCTGGTAGATTGCCATCACACCAGATGGAGCCTGGTTATAGCGAGCCGACACCCCGTATGCCTGGTCTCCCAGTTCGACGCGGGCAACGTCGCTAAGATGCAGGATCGAGCCATCGGGATTGGCTCGGAGAATTATGTTTCCAAATTCTTCAGGCGTCACCAGGCGTCCCTGCGTACGGACGGTATAGGTGAACTGCTGGCCCTTCGGAATCGGCTCGCCGCCAATCTGTCCGGCGGGGTTCACGTTGTTCTGGGTCTGGATGGCTTGAATCACGTCGGTTGCAGTGACGCCAAGCTTGGCGAGTTTGTCAGGTTCAACCCAAACTCGCAGCGCATATTGGCCGCCGAAAACCTGAACACGAGACACGCCTTTTACGCGAGCAAGTTGATCCTGAAGATTGATGATGGCGTAATTGGTAAGAAAGTCCTGGCTCAATTCGCCGGTCGGCGAGTTGATCGCAACCAGCATGAGCGGCGACGTCAGGGCCTTCTGCACGGTGAGACCGGCTGTAGTGACCTGTGCCGGAAGTTGTGACTGTGCCTGATCCACGCGCAGCTGGGCAAGAACCTGATCAATATTGGGATTTGTTTTGACATCGAAATCAACAAAGATCTGGGCCACGCCGTTATTGGCGCTGACGGAGTTCATGTAGATCATGTTGTCCACGCCATTCATTTGTTGCTCGAGTGGCGTCGACACCGCCTGACTCACCGTCTTTGCATCGGCGCCAGGGTAAGTAGCGGTGACCAGAATCTCAGGCGGAACGATGTCTGGATACTGCGAAATTGGCAGGGTGAGCAACGAAACCATGCCCACCACCACCGTAATAATGGCGATGACGATGGCAACGATTGGGCGGCGTATGAAGAATCTCGACATCGGCTATCTCCCGCCCGATTGCGCCGACTGCGAAACGGCGGCAGGTAGTACTGAAACTTCCGGAGTAATTGGCTCTCCTTCGCGTAGCTTCTGTACGTTGTCGGTGATGACCAGGGACCCGCCGCTAAGACCACTCTGCACGACCCAGTTATCGCCATACTGTGGACCGAGAGTCACGTTGTTTACGTGAACAGTGTCGTTCGCAGCAACGGTATACACCTGTTCCTGGCCCTGGAAATCATTTACCGCCGTCTGCGGAACAAGAACCGCGTTGTGGAGAACCTCGGTCGCTGCCTTTACTCTGCCGAACTGTCCGGGACGAAGAATATTTCCCGGATTTGAGAATGCTGCGGCGATCCGAATCGCGCCAGTTTGTGAATTCAACTGTCGGTCTACAAAAACGACGCGCCCTTTTTGTGAATAGACTTCGCCGTCGGACAGAATCAGAGTCAATGGAATTTTTGACGCGCCGTCAAGAAGGTCGCTGCCCCCTTTGCTTGCCTGTTTCGTCAACGCAAGATACTCGCTGTCAGAAATTGAAAAATAAACTTTGATCGGATTAAGCTGTGAAACTGACGTCAGCACGGATTGGGTACTTACAAGATTTCCGACCTGCGTCGTCGCCTGGCCCGCCACACCGGTAATCAAAGATCGAACCTTGGTAAAACCGAGATTCAAGTTCGCCGTCGCAACCGCGGCCTCTGCGGTCTTAACGGCAGCTTCCCCTTCCGCTCTCTGCTGCATTTCATTGTCTAGCTGGCTTTGGGCAATCGCGTGCGCTTCTGCCAGCGGGGTGTCGCGGTTCACGTTGATTTGTGCGAGAGCGAGTTGCGCCTGTGCCTGGCCCAATTGGCCCTGTGCCTGTTGAAGGGCTGCTTCGAACGGGCGGGGATCGATTTCAAACAAGACTTGCCCTTCTTGAACTTGTGAACCTTCGCGATAATCCTGGCGAATGAGATACCCGCTCGCCTGAGGCTGAATTTGCGCGTTCACATATCCATCAAGTGTGCCGACCCATTCACTGGTTATGGGCACATCGCTCAGCGCAGCGCTTATCACCGTGACCTTCATCCGCGGACGGGGGCTCGAAGACGCAGCACTTACCCGGTTTCCACATCCCGAGAGCATTACAGTTCCAAGAAACAATGCACCCGTAAAGGCTGCAAACATACCCTGGTAAAGGAGAGCAGTCACGGCTCTCCGTCCGTGTGGCGCATTCATAAATGATTTCTCCGTTAGAGATTTGACATAGGAAATGGACTCTACGACGCGGTCGTTCGCGCCACGTGCATACGCATACTTGTCCAGCTTTGATGAACTGGGGGCGAGCATGGATTCACAAACTCAAATTGGCCGCACCTGGCAACCAAAGCAATCTGGAACCTGTCCCGGGGATTCTCAACATTCTTTATCCTGCGAACTGAAGGGTGAATATGTCTGGTTCCAAGGGGAGCAGGTGCAAAGCGTTCTCTTACCAGGAAGTGGGCTGCTATCAAGCGATTGGTGTCGCCCGCGGCGCCGACGCCTTGCGCGCCAAATACCTTCACATTGACACAGAAGCGCAGAGGACAACGAAGGGATTCCGCTGAGACTCAAGCCGCATATCCCACAGCGGCTCGCGATGGCGCAGCACGATGCCCTTCTCACGCTCATCGGGTAGGAATTCCGGTCTTAGGGTGAAGCGCCTTTCGACGAATCCGGGAATTGTTTGGGGTAGATTCTCCCGGCGCCGAGTGGCCAAAAGAATTCCGTCACATTGTGCGGGATCAGTTGAGCCGAGAAACTGCTCCACCGACAGATCAGTGCAAGGCCATTGCGGTGATGCGGCAATCTACGCACTGTTCCTGATAGAAGGCTTTCAGCTTGGTTTCAGCATCGCTCCTTATCTGAATCGCCTCTGCACGTAAACCGTAAGATTCGAGCGCTTGAGCATATTCAACCTGCGCCAGGAGAAAGCGCGGGTTATTCGTACCAACGGTCTCGCCCAGAATTGCACGTCCTTTGCGCATATTGATCAGAGCGTCGCTGACATTGCCCTCGTTAAGATGCGCCTTGCCTAGCAGCATGTAGGCCCACCCCACCTGAGGATTCTCATCGCCATAGGAATGTGTCAGGTACCCGATTTCCTTCGCGTAGCCGTCCACTGCGGCGCGTTCGTGCCCCCTCAACTGCGCAAGCCAAGCTTGGGAGGATGTGATAAATGCGTAGAAAGCATCATCCAGTGCGGGTGCGAGCTGTGACTCCTTCATCGCCTTGTCAAGCCATGCTTGAGCTTTCCTGGTGTGCTTCAGGCCAAGTTCCAAATCTGCGAGGCTCGCGCAGTCAACAGCAATACCCTCATGATTGTCGATTTGCCGGTCAACTTGAAGTGCGTGTAGTTCCATCTGAGCCGCCGCGTCAAACTGCCTCATATCACGTAAGAGCGATCCCAACAGGCTCAACGCTGACGCGTAATCCGCGACACTTTCATCTCGCCCTTTAAGAATTTGAATCGCATTCTCGTAGGCCGTCATCGCTTCCTGAAATTTACCCTGATGCTGCAAAGCCGAGCCGAGTATAATATACGCTTTACCGCGGTCGGTTTGAGTCAGTTGTGCCGAATCCAAGACCAGTCTCGCCACCTCGGTCGCCTCTTCGAAATGACCCTCCGTACATAGTTCTATTGCCGCACGGAACCGCTGCTGAAGGTCTGCCTGCGCTGAGAGTGAAAGAGCCAGAGAAAGAGGTATCAATAGCAAGATAGACAAGAGCCGAGTCATCCTTGTATAACTCCTTTGCCGCGAACATCTGAACACGCAAAACAGAAAACGGATCCTTGCGGTTGAAATGCGATTGCTCATACCGTCACGTGGATCTACAGGTGGACGGCGTCGCGTCGACTTTTATCGATTCGACGGTGCTTGTGGCTCCGAATTCGCGCCGTACACAAACAGCTCGAATGTTCCAGGCACCATTGACGGCGGGGTATGAGGTGTTTTGGGCTGCGGACCAAGTTGGGCAGAAACAAGAAAGACACGGTGAGTCTTGGGATCAAGCTCCATGGTGCGAGCACCGCGTATCGTTGGGACGTTTGCGATGACAGAGTAGGAATCTGGAGAGTCTTCGTGGACTACGGTCAACGTCCCAACGCCATTCGAACTGAATACCATCTGCGTTCCTGGGTCGAATCGATTTGCGTCTACGCCATCGCCAATCGGAATTGTGGTCACTATCTTGCCGTTGTCGGCGTTCATCACCACCAATGTTCGATTTCGGCAACCGATGAAGATGCGGTGATGAACGGCGTCGATCGCCATTCCTGACGGGCTTTCGCCGGGCGCAAGCGGCCAACGGTTCAGAATTCGAAGGGTTCTCGAATCGATTTGCAACACATCGCTTTTGTCCTCGAGGTTGTTGTAGATATGGCCACGGCCATCGGACGCCGCGAACTCTGGGCGGCCGCCAAGTTCTGCGCTTCCCACCGCCTCTCCAGTCGCCGCACTTATTGCCGTAACTTTGCCATCACCGCTGAAAGCAAAGACTCGTTTTGAACTCGCATCATAGATGATCCCGTCAGGGCCTTTGCCGGTAGTGGCGGTTGCGGTCTTCTTCAGAGTCCGGAGATCGAAGATGGTGATTCGATTCGCTTCGTCTTCGGTAATAAAGCCCTTACCGAATTCAGGCGCAATTGCGATTCCGTGGACGCCGTGAATGTCTGGAATGTCTCCGACCACTTGATAGTTGTCCGCATCAACGACCATCACGTGCGACCAGCGAGAGATGTAAAGCCGCCTGGCCTGAGGATCAATTGCAAGATAATCCCAGAATCCCTCACCTCCGAGAATCCGGCGAGCTAATCGATGGAAGTCAGTTGAGGTGGACGCAAACAGCGAACCAATTGTCGCCGTGTAAACTGCCAGGATTGCCAAAGCGCTGATCAGAGCTGTCCGAGCTGAGTAGAAATTGCCTTTCACCCGACCGACCTCCTTCGCGTGGACCGTCAGTGGCGACGCCTCCAGCGATTCCTCCGGGAAAGCGATTGCCAGTGTCTGACACAGAGAGTATCCGTGAAAGGTTTGTCTTCTCTACTGATTTGGCGTGAAGTGCTTTTCTACGGGTGCAGAAAGGAAAGTTCGGTAAAGGGAGGAGGAATCAGCCGCCCATTTCATCGAAAAACGATGCGCGGAAATTTCGGCTCAGGGTCACTTCGTCACCACTTGCCAGTTTCACGATGTAATCGCCGTGAAAGAATGGCTGCAGTCCGCGCACAGCGGATTTGCGAACGATCGTCGATCGATGAATGCGAATGAATTGGTCCGGATCAAGTCTATCCTGCAAACCCTGAATCGTCAGCCGCGCGATGAACGCGCCGCCCGCTGTCGTATGAACAACAACGTACTTGTTGGCCGCTTCGATCCAGACAATCTGATCGACTGGCACAAAAATGAAGCCGGTCCCTTCCCTGATTGAGAGCCACGAAAGCCAGCGGTCTTCATCGTTGCCCATCGCAGCTTCAGTCAAATTCATTCGACGACGTGCCCGCTCCAGGGCAGTCAGGAGCCTTTCCTTGTCAAAGGGTTTGCAAAGGTAGTCGATGGCCTCGACCTCAAAGGCACGGACTGCGTACTCGCTATAGCCGGTGACAAAAATAAACAACGGCAACCTCGACGAATCGATCCTCTCAACCAATTCGAGCCCATCCAGGTCCGGCATCTGGATATCGAGGAACACGATGTCGGGTGCGTGTGTTTCGATCTGCTCCATGCCCTCGGCCCCGCTTGATGCCTCACCAACAACACACACATTCGATTCGCCCTCAAGCAGCTCGGACAAATATCGGCGCGAGTGGAGCTCATCATCTACGATCAACGCGCGCATGGGCGTTTGCGCCATCGGTCAGAAATTCCTCGATTCGTCCAGTCTATTTGGCCTGATTAATAATGTTCCGGTCTGCCGGCGTTTTCTCAATCGCCGAATCGATTTCAGAGTCCTCGAATCTTTCGAGGCGCAATGTTGACGCAGCTTTGTCGGTCTTCTTCTTCTCGGCATTCTTATAAGGAATTGATATCTCGATCTGAACACCGCCTTGTGGCCGCTCATTGTATTGAAATATGAACGAATCCCCGTAGTGCAGGCGGAGCCGGTCTTTGGTGTTGGTGAGTCCAACTCCAGGCCGCAAAGTCGTCGATGCCCGAGTGGGAACCGGGCCATCATTCGAGATCATCATACGAAGCCATTCTCCGTCCCGGTAAGCCCTGAATCGGATTTCACACAATCCAGTAATGCGTGCCGCGCCATGCCGGACGGCGTTTTCGAACAGCGGTTGCAGAAACAACTGCGGAACTTCGGCACGCGCCGTTTCCGGTCCAATATCGTAGTGAATCACCAGACGATCTTCCATCCTTAACTTCTCAATACCCAGATATAGGTCTGCGAATTTTAGATCTTCGGCGAGACTGCACGTCAGACTGCCATTGTCCTTCAGCGTAAACCGCAGAAGCTCTCCGAGTGCAATCACCATGCGGCGAGCAGCGGGCGGTTGCTCAAAAATCAGACTGGCAATGGTATGCAGTGTATTGAACAGAAAATGCGGGTGCAGCTGCATACGCAAAGCGTCGAGGCGGGACACGGCAAGTTGGCGCTCCAGTTCGGCGCCACGCGTCTGTTCCACCTGAAGGTTTTGCCAGACTCTCAATCCTTCGAGCGCGACAACGATCACAATGCCGATCAGAACATCGGAGGGGTAGAATCTGCCAGATTCAGACTTGAGGAACGACCACACCGAATCACCGGCTGTGTGATAAGGGAAGTAGGTGAAGAACAGAATCACCCACTGAATCAGCATTACGGGCGCTGCAAGCGCAGCAACAATGAGCAATAATGTAGCGATATTTCGGATTCGGCGCGGTCCGTACAGGGGAAAGGTGCGCGTGCATCGCGTCAGCAGCGGCAACATAAGCGCCCATAGGGCAAAATGCACGGCGTTTGCGTAGAGGGCAAATGCGGGAGGCTTATGCTCGCCAATGTCTCCCACCAGCAGAATCGCGGTGAAGAAAACAGATGCGAGCGCCCAGCCCATCAGCACGAACCGGATTCTCAGAAAATAACGCATTCTCGACCCGCATCCTGATGAAGATTAATACTTGCGACCTGCAAATGACCAAATTCGGCGCAATTCCAATTCGCCGTGCTCGGAGGCAATTTGCGGGCCCGTTTTCTCGCGGCAGCAAAGATCAGGTTCGAAGCCGCCGGGCCGATGGGAGGCACTGAGGGCTCACCGATACCCGAGGGCGATCCCGTAACGCTCACAATATGCACTTCTGCCTTCGGCATTTCGTTCATGCGCAACATGCCGGGGGAACCTCGAACTCCTCCCACGATTGAAGCATCCCCTCACCCTCATCCAATACATTACCGTTCTTTGCCGACTAACAATCGCAACATGTCGCGAGAGGCGTTTTAAACGGTGTGAGGCGGAATAGGGCGCGTACAGTTCACGGTACCTGGACTTTGCTCATCGAGTTGTCGCAAAGAGATTCCCTGGATCATTGTCAATTTCTTGTCGGCTGCGCCGCAATTGCGGTAAGGGGCTTGTGACGGGCCGCGGAGCCGGATTACCTGAGCTATCCCTCACGTCACATGGTTCAGGTACGGTAACCCCCGGGAGAGATTGCAGTCTCGCTTTTTCCCGCGGGCTCTCTCTGACATG
Source organism: Acidobacteriaceae bacterium (assembly GCA_030044455.1). Classification (GTDB taxonomy): domain Bacteria; phylum Acidobacteriota; class Terriglobia; order Terriglobales; family Acidobacteriaceae; genus Telmatobacter. Next base: position 15,794 of record JASHVU010000045.1, read on the forward strand.
GCACGGCGCCCGATCGGATGAAGGGCGGCTGATAGGAATCAG
>JASHVU010000496.1 GCA_030044455.1 Acidobacteriaceae bacterium
GAACGATCGCCCTATGAAGAGTGTTGAACAAACGAGCGAAAGCAACGAACAAACCAGTCTCTACAGGCTGCTGCCTTCCGTCAACGATCTCCTGCTCGCTCCCGAGTTTGCGGCCCTGCTCCAGATTCATTCGCATAGCGCGACCACAGAAGCTACCCGAGCCGTACTGAATCGCATACGTGACGAGATTGCCCACGGAAAGCTGACCCGCGACAGTCTTGTCAACTGCGTGAGCAACGTCAATCGTGCAGTAGCTGAAGAACTCAACGCCAATAGGCGCTTTTCACTGCGACGTGTCATTAATGCAACGGGCATTATCCTTCACACCAATCTTGGACGCGCTCCTCTCAGCGCATCGGCCCTCGAGCGCATTGCCGAAACCGCGAAGGGATATTGCAACCTGGAGTTCAACTTGGAAAGCGGTGGACGGAGCCGGCGCGACGTTCATGTAGAGCAACTCATCCTGCGGTTGCTCGGGATTAGAGCCGGCGACGATCATACGGCTTCAGCCGCCGCGCTCGTGGTCAATAACTGTGCGGCCGCTACCTTCCTCGCACTCAATTCGCTTGCCGAGGGCGCTGAGGTTATCGTGTCTCGTGGCGAGCTTGTCGAGATTGGCGGCGGCTTTCGTATCCCCGAGATACTTGCTAAGTCCGGCGCACGCATGCGTGAAGTTGGCACTACGAACCGTACACGGCTTTCCGACTACGAGAGTGCGATCCGGCCCGAGACCGCGCTGATTCTTCGCGTTCACCAGTCCAATTTCAGCATGCACGGTTTCACCGAACGGCCAACCCTCGATGAGCTTGTCTCGCTGAGCCGGAGGAGAAATATTCCCGCATTCGAAGATCAGGGCACCGGCCTATGCATCTCCCTTGAAGATCTGGAACTCGGCTCTCAGCCAACTCTGCCCGGAAGCTTTCGACTGGGCGCGGACCTGGTTGCCGCGAGTGGAGACAAGTTGCTTGGAGGTCCACAGTGCGGCCTTCTCGCCGGTCGAGTTGGCCTTATCGAGCGCATACGCACAAACCCCCTCCTGCGAACTTTCCGCGTCGACAAGTTGACCTACGCCGCACTGGAAGCAACGCTGATGGATTACGTGTCAGACACAACGGACTCGATTCCAATTGTCAAAATGCTCCGGACTTCCCCGACGGAAACAATGAAAAGATGCGAGCGAATTGCCGGGCGCGTCAACAGCACCAACCTTGCCGCGGATGTGATTCCCGTTTTCAGCCTGGTCGGCGGGGGCACCGCACCTGCGGCACGCTTGCCCAGTTCCGCTGTATCCCTTCGCCACAAGGTGTTTCAGCCTCAGGCGCTGCTGCATATTCTGAGACAACTCAATCCGCCGGTCATCGGCCGCATGAACGAAGACAGAGTGTTGCTGGATCTTCGCACGGTCGAACCAGAATTCGATGAAACGCTCGCTGCTTTGCTCCAACAGGCATCGCAAATCGACGGCGCGAGTCTTCATGACTCGCAAAGCCAGAAGTGAGCACTGCAACGCCTTCGTCGCAGCGCCTATCCACATGAGTATGCCGACTCAATCGATCGTCATCGGAACTGCCGGTCATATCGATCACGGCAAAACGGCGCTGGTGCGCGCACTTACCGGCGTGGACACGGACCGCCTGCCGGAAGAAAAACGCCGCGGCATCACCATCGACCTTGGCTTTGCATCTCTGGATGCGGTAGCAGCAGACAACTCCCCGCTGCGAATCAGTTTTGTCGACGTGCCCGGGCACAAGCTCTTCATCCGCAATATGCTGGCAGGAGCCGGATGCATTGACGCTGTCTTGCTGGTGGTCTCTGCTGAAGAAGGTATCAAGCCGCAAACCGAGGAACATCTCTCCATTTGCAGTCTGCTCGGGATTCGGCGAGGCCTGACGGCAATCACCAAAGTCGATTCCGTGGATGCGGCCCGGCTCGAATCAGTCCGCTCCGAAATAAGCGCGTTTCTCCGCGGGACATTTCTTGACGGAAGTGTTTTCCCGGTGAGTGCGCGCACCGGTGCAGGGCTCGATGACCTTCGGCGCGAACTTTTATCGTTGGCATTGCAGCCAGTGGCTTACAACCGGGATCATCTAACGCGCCTGCCGATCGACCGCGCATTCGTGATGAAAGGATTTGGCACCATAGTCACTGGAACGCTGCTCTCCGGGTCAATCCGCATCGGAGATACCTTGATGCTCGAACCGGGCCGCCGTGCAGTGCGCGTAAGGGGACTCCAGACCCATGGCCGTCCGGAAGAAGTCGTTCATTCCGGCTCGCGTGTTGCTCTTAACCTTGCCGGCATTGATGTCTCCGAGGTGAGCAGGGGACAGACCCTGGTCCCTCCGGAAACGCTTCGTGCCGTGTCAATCGTTGACGTTGAAGCTATTCTGCTGCCCGGAGTCAGGAGTTTGAAACATCGCTCCCAGGTTCACTTTCATGCGTTCACTGCGGACACCCTTGCAACCATTTCGCTTTACGACTACACCCCAGTCGAGGCGGATACTTGTCGCTTGATGCGACTCAAACTCCATTCCCCTCAAATCCTCGTGCCCGGCGACCGGTTCGTGTTGCGGCAATGTTCGCCGGCCGGTACCATCGGCGGCGGAATCGTGATAGATGCGCATCCGCTTCCCAACCTGAAAAAGAGAAAGTGCCTGGCATGGCTTGAAGCAATGTTGGACGCGTCACTGGAACAGCAGCTTTTTTTGCGCGTTGCCCGGCGCGGCACTAACGGCCTCACCGTGGGGGGACTCGCAGCGGAGACTGGACTCACGCAAGAAGCGCTGCTGCGATTCATCGGGTGCCAGTCAAGTCAAAATCAGATCGAATGCATCAACGGCGATCGCCTCGTTGAACGCGAGTTTCTGGAATCGGCGATCGAGAACATTGCCGCGCGTCTTCAGGCAGGTGCGAACCCTTTGGGTCTCAGACGTGCCGAGCTAAGAAGTCAAACCGGGTTGTGCAAAGAGGTTTTCGATTTTGCCATTGAGAAGCTTGCGCGAGAGCAAAAACTCCGATTAAATGGAGAACTCATCTACCCGGGTAATTCGGAATCAAAGACCGCAGCTCATGATCAACTTGAGTTGGCCGCGGTTGCGGCAGCCTATAACGCAGCCGGGCTGGCCGCACCCCAAGCCGCTGAAGTTGCGGCGAAACTGAACCTGTCAGAAGCCGAGATGCGCAGATTGATGACTTTGCTTCTCCGCGACAGGGTTCTGATCAAAATGGGGGCATATGCGTTGTATATTCACCAGGGCCCGCTCGCGCGTTTGAAGGCTCAAATCAGCGAATTGCACGGTCAGACTCTCGATGTCGCCAGCTTCAAGCAAATCACGGGACTCTCCAGAAAATACACCATACCTTTACTGGAGTATCTCGATCGCGAGCGAGTCACCCGCAAAGTCGGGGAGCGGCGGATTGTACTTTGAGGCCTGTTAATACTGCTGAAATAGCATTCAAAGTGTGCTAATCTTTTTCCCAAACTTCGGCAACGGGAGATACCGGGAGCATCCGATGTCTTCCACCAATTCGCAGGGAACGTGAAATTAACCTGGACAATGAAAAAGAAGACAAAACGCTGGTTGGGCGCATCGCTGGCAGGCCTCTTCTGCCTGTGGCTGGCGTTCGTGGCCTATGTTGACTGGGCCATGCGCCAGCCGCCAGAGGTCTTCGGCCAGATAATGGCGCGGATGCCCATGCCGGCATACTTCCTCTTTCCATTCGAGACCATGTGGTCTGATGCTCGCAAGGGAACACTCAGCGCTGGTGACCTGGCGCCTGATTTTACGGTCGAGACGCTCGCTACCAAGGCGCCTACTCAATTGTCGTCGCTGTGGGTGGCAAAGCCAGTCGTCCTGGTTTTCGGGAGTTATACCTGACCGCCTTTTCGGCGGGAGGTTCCCGCCCTGAACAAATTGTCAGAACAGTACAAGGGGAAGGTCGACTTCTACGCGGTCTATATCCTTGAGGCTCATCCCACCGACGTGTGGACAATGCAGAGCAACGTAACCGACAAGGTGTTGTTCCGCAGCCCGCGCGACGAGGCGGAGCGCGCCGCCGTAGCGGGTACGTGTGTACGGAAGCTGGGAATCAAGTTTCCTGCGCTTGTAGATAGCTTCGACAACAAGGTGGAGAGAGCCTACACGGGCTGGCCCGACCGCCTCTATCTGATCGCGCCCCAAGGCCGCGTCCTCTATAAGAGCAAGCCCGGACCGTTCGGCTTTCACCCAGACGATCTGGCCGCTGCCATTCAGAAAACGGCCGGCAAACCCTGATCGACCACACGGTACTTTCGGGTTCTCATTCGATTCACACACAGTGGGCGCAACAAATCTGGTGCGATACACAGACCTTGTTTGAAATCAGTCCCCATAACGCTGCAACATCTTGCCACCCGTCTTAGCGAGATTCACCTGTTATTTCATTGTTGTCACTGCTGATTTGTCTGTTAACACCTGTCCATTCGTGCCATCGTCATCAAGAATGGGGCTTACTCTGTGCCATTCTTGAATTCACAGGGCTAAACCGAGAGAACGGCGCCCGAGGAGAAGATGCCACGAGAAAAGTGGAAAACGAGAAGGATCGAATGGCTAGTCGAACCTGGGTTTTGAATCGTCGCAGGTTCCTGACTGGAATCACCTGCCTCGGAATGGCCGCACTCACAGACGAAGCTTTTGGCGCGCATTCGGAGCAATCCCGATGGAGCGGATTGCCAGAACGGCCGCGAGAAAAGCCACTGGATATGCGTAATATTGCCGATGCTTTCAGCGCCTATGTAATGGACCCGGCACATGGAGTGAACCGGCGTGGAAAGGATGGACGCCAGTTCTTCGCCTCCGCGCTCGAAAGCACTGAAGACGGCTTACTGTCGGCAATGCCGCTGCCTTCGAAGCCTGATGGAAGATTAAAAGCTGCGCAAGAGGAAATCTTTGGCAGCTGCCAGCACCTTCTCTTGCGCGGAACTGTCAGGCAGCAAGCGCGCAATCTCAACGGCTCCGGTCATCGTGGAAAAAATCGCGAAGAACGCGCGCTCCTGGTCGGCAATTTGCCGGCCCGGCATAAAGGGAACCATCAGATCCCTGTATTTCACCAGCTCTGCGAGAATCTGGCCTCTCATCCTCCTTCCTCCCCGAGCAAGCTCGGGGGCGAGTGCCGGCAGCGGGCAGCCGCGCTCAGGATGTTCGCAGTATTCCAGGCTCAAATACGTCTTTACAATCGCCTTCCACGGCGGCTCGGATTGTTCCCGTGCGACCACCCCGGACAAGGTGTCGGCAATCTCCCGGAAAGAATCGCGCAACGCCTCGAGAAGCAGATCGTCCTTGCTCCCGAAGTGCTTGTAAAAGCCTCCGTGCGTCAGCCCGGCATCCCGCATCACGGCTGAAACCGCGGCTCCACTCAGGCCTTCGGCGCGAACGCGCCGGGAGGCATCTTTCACAATCTGCTGATGGATTTCCGCCTTATGTTCTGACCGATAGCGCATAACTGATTATAGGAACCCGACATTCATCCCCCGGCCCACAACATTCCTTCCGATAGTTGCAAAATCTGGAATCCATAGGATTATTATCATCATCCTATGTTTGAAAGGGGAACTTCGATGTCTCATCTGATCTCCCTGTTAGATCTCACCGAGACGATCGTCACGATGGCGGTCATTGCGGTCGATCTCGTTGCGCTGACTGCGGCGCTTTCCAGCTCATTCGCCCGCCGCCTGGCCATTGCCGCACTTGCCGGGGGCTGGGTAGGCTTGGCTGTGTTCCTCGGCGCATCCGGGCGTCTGGCCTTCTCACCGGCGTCTCCCGTGCCGCTGATCGGCGTTCTGTTCGCCGTATTTCTGTTGACGGTCGGCGCCCTGGCAGTAACCAGCGGAAAGGCTCGCGCCGCCCTCCTCGGAATTCCACCACAACTGCTCATCGGCTTGAACGCAATGCGCATCCTCGGTGTCCTCTTTCTGCTGGACTTCGTCGCAGGAAGCCTCAGTGGACCGTTCCCGTTTTTCGCAGGCTTGGGCGATATCATTACGGGCGCGCTGGCCATTCCGCTCGCGCTGCGGATTGCCCGTTCTAAGGAGCCGTCAGGCCGCACGATCGCAAGATGGAACGCTTTTGGGGCGCTTGACCTCGTCGTGGCGGTTGGGCTGGGCATCACTTCAGCGGCGGGCAGCCCGCTGCAACTAATCCATGCCGGAGTGGGATCGCAGGCCATGCAGTACCTGCCGCTGTCCCTGGTGCCCACGGTGCTCGTGCCGTTCTATCTGCTCACCCACGCGATCATTGCCGCACAGCTGCGAGTTCGCTCCAGGTCCGTTCCCGGAAAGCTCTCTGCAAGCGCGATGCATCAAATGCCATCTTCAGCAATTGTGTCGAACAAATCGGAATTTCAATTTGACAACGATCCGTTCCGTGGCTGACTTGGATCTTGCTTCCAAAAGACCAATCCTGGCTCATGGCATCCCGGAAGGAGAGAAAGGGGGTTGATCGTAGATCATCGGGGCCATGAGACATGCTAGATGTCGAGGTTTTTCACATCGAGCGCATTATCTTCGATGAACTTCCGCCGCGCCTCAACGTCTTCGCCCATCAGCGTCGTAAAGATCGCATCGGTCTCGGCAATGTCTTCGAGTTTTACACGCAGAAGCGTCCTCCGCTCGGGATCCATCGTTGTCTCCCAGAGCTGCGGGCTGGTCATTTCGCCCAAGCCCTTGTACCGCTGCACCTGGTAGTCCTTTTTACCCTGCTCCACGATGTAGGCAAACAGATCGCGCGCGGTCTGCTCTTCCACGGGCTCGCGCGGAATTCGCGATCCTCGCTTTGCTGTGGCCTTGCTCTCCATGCTTCCCGGCGACGGCGCACTTTCGGCATCTGCTTCTTCCTCGTCGGCGCTGGTTTCTGCCCCAGTTCCTCTTGCAAACTCCACAAGAAATGGCGGCTCAAGAAATTGCTTGATCTGCGAATACTTCGACATCATCTGCCTGAATTCGGGACTCGACGCCAGCGTCCAATCGACGCAGCGTGTCGCGCCCTGCGAATCGCTAAAGCACAGCGACCAGGTGTGGTGCTCCTCATCTTCAACCGGGGCGTTTACCTTGATCTGGAACTGATCGGCGAGTTCCCTCAATTGCTCGTGCAAAGCGGCCAGTTTCTCCGGCACATCGCTTTCAGTCTTCGAAGTGAAATCCGCGCGATGGGTAAGTTCGGCGCGAGCCAGAAGCTCAGTCAATTGTTCGTTGCGGATGCGCTTGTCGACCTTCTCCACGAATCCCAGATACTCATTCAGCGTACCCATGAATCTCGTCAGGTCGGCGCCCTCGATTTTGCTGGCGTTCTCGCCGTGCCGCACCACCATGCCCTCCGAAGCGCGGCTTACCATCACCTTTACGAAATCGCGGTCGTCTTTAATGTACTGCTCAAAACGGCCCTTCTTGATCTTGTAGAGCGGAGGTTGCGCAATGTACACATTGTCGCGCTTGATCAGATCCGTCATGTGACGGAAGAAGAAGGTCAAAAGCAGCGTGCGGATGTGGGAACCGTCCACATCGGCGTCGGTCATCAGGATGATCTTGCCGTAGCGCAACTTCGCAGCATCGAAGTCGTCTTTGCCGATGCCCGTGCCTAACGCCGTGATCATGGCGCGGATTTCTTCGTGACCCAGCATCTTGTCGTAGCGCGCCTTCTCGACGTTCAGAATCTTGCCTTTCAGCGGCAGAATGGCCTGGAAGCGCCGGTCGCGGCCCTGCTTGGCTGTTCCGCCTGCGCTCTCGCCCTCGACTAAGTAAAGCTCGCAGCGATCGGGATTGCGTTCTGAGCAGTCGGCCAGTTTTCCCGGCAATCCACCGCCATCCAATGCGCCTTTCCGCCGCGTCAGGTCGCGCGCCTTGCGTGCAGCCTCCCTCGCCCGCGCTGCCTCTATCGCCTTATTGATGATGCGGCGCGCCACGGGAGGATTCTGCTCGAGGTATCCGCCCAGGCGCTCGTTCACAAACGCCTGCACCGTACCGGCGATGTCGGAATTCAGCTTGCCCTTGGTTTGTCCTTCAAACTGCGGCTGCGGAAGTTTCACGCTTACCACGGCCACCAGGCCCTCGCGCACATCGTCACCGCTCAGGGATTCTTTCAGATCCTTGAACAGCCCCATCTGCTGGCCAATCGCGTTAATCGTCCGCGTCAGCGAGGTGCGAAATCCGGAAAGGTGCGATCCGCCATCAACCGTGTTGATGTTGTTTGCAAAGCTGAACACGGTTTCGGAGTAACTGTCGTTGTACTGCAGCGCAATCTCAATCTCGACCCCCGATCGCGAAGCTTCCATCATGATCGGCTTGTCGTGCAAGACCTGCTTGCCGCGATTCAGGTGCTTTACAAATTCTGAGATCCCGCCCGCGTACCGGAACTCAGAGCGCTTGGCCTCGCCGGTCTTCGAGTCGGCGGTGCGCTCGTCAGTCAGCGTGATCTCGAGTCCCTTGTTGAGGAAGGCAAGCTCGCGAAGACGCTGTGCCAGTGTGT
>JASHVU010000497.1 GCA_030044455.1 Acidobacteriaceae bacterium
CGTGCCCCATGGGTGCCCAGGTGATATCCTCCTTGGCCGCTGGTCATGGCATCCTGATTCCCCCGTCGATCGAATTGTGGGCCACCCTGACCCAGCCCGAGCAGGAGTCCGTCTGCAATTCGAAAGCTCAATTCAGCCGTCTGCTGGTCGATCGACAACTCCTGAACCACTTCACCATTTTTTCTTTCAATGCGAACGGTGAGCGGCTGCGGAGACAGTTGGATTTTCAAATCCCCTGATCGCACCGCGCGAGATGCGGAGAGAGAACGGATGCGCGCAGCCGGCTCGGTCCATTCTTCGCGGACAAGAGCGCCATCGGAAGGCATCGGCGTTAGGTTGCCCTCTTTGATGGGCTGGATGGTAATGCGCACCGTGTGCGGACTTATCGAAAAGATGGAGATTTCAACCGGTGCGGAAGCGATAGCGATCGGCGTCTCTGAATCTGCAGCGCGCGCCGGCTTGATCGCAGGTTTGATTATGGCCATAGCGCCGGCGGAAACGACCGCCCTGAGAGCGTCTCTGCGGCTGAACTTGTCATTCATCGATGATCATTCCCCGGTCTGCTGTTCGAGGTCTTAGTCGCTTCGACCGGAAAACGGGAATAGTCCCCGGCCAAAAGGGATGAAAAGTTTATACAGCAAAAGATAGATTGTATACAACGTTGTATTCTGTATGCGTCGACTTGGCCCCGACAGTTTGCGCTTACCGGATCGGCGACACGCGCTCTAAGTCTTACACTGTGTGGACAGCTTTTGCAGCTCCCCGAACACCCACATGTAGCAGCAGACGCAGACAAAGGCATCAGGGTAAAGCCGCGATCAAAATCAAGATTTCCCGCAAGCCATATTATTGATGCTTTTGAAGTGGTAACCCGATGGCAATGCCTTTGAGAGAAGCCGGGCAAACTGCGCAGTCTGGCGCCATCCAGGCACGATGGTATTTTGTCGTGCTGGTCACGGCGGCGATCGCCATCAGCTACTTCGACCGCCAGACTTTGCCCGTTGCCATTTCGTCAATCGAGCGAAGCATCCCGCTGAGCGATCAGCAATTTTCGTGGCTGCAGTTTGCGTTTCTCATTCCCTATGCCGTTATGTACGTGGGGGGAGGAAGACTGCTGGACGTGTTGGGAACGCGGCGCGGATTCCTGCTGATCATGTTGTGGTGGTCGGGCGCGTGCGCTCTGCACGGGCTGGCCATGAACTTCGGCTTTCTGATGGCCGCGCGCTGTTTGCTGGGGATGGGAGAGGGCGGAGGATTTCCCGCGGCGACCAGAGTGGTTGCGGAGTGGATTCCCATCGCCCGGCGATCGACGGCGATGGGAATTATCAACGCCGGGACTGCTGTGGGATCAGTCCTGGCGCCGCCGCTCATCGGAATTCTGCTGCTGACGAGCGGATGGAGAACCGTGTTTTTCGTTTCAGGGGCGATCGGGCTGGCATGGGTCGTGTGGTGGTATTTCGGATATCGCGGCAGCAGCCAGGCATCGCAAGCGACTCTGGACGCACGAGCCGTTGCGCAGGAGCTTTCGTTGTTCGATCTGGTGAGCATGCGCCCGGTGCAGGTGCTGGTCTTCGCCAAATTCATGAGCGACTCGGCGTGGTACTTTTACTTGCTCTGGCTGCCCAAGTATCTTTACGATGCGCGCGGCTTCGATATAAAACAAGTGAGTTACTTTGCATGGATTCCCTATGCCGCATCCGGCATCGGGAGCTTTCTGGGAGGATGGTTATCGAGCGCATTGTTGAGCCGGGGACGGTCATTGGACTTCTCGAGGAAGTTCGTTCTTGGTTTGAGTGCGTTGTTCATGCCGGTCGTAATCCTGGTGCCGCACGTGCCGGTCGCTTGGGCGCTGGGGTTGTTCAGCGTAGCGTTCTTCTGTCAGCAGTCCTGGTCCGGATTGATCATGACGCTCCCGGCAGACATCTTTCCGCTCTCCGCGGTTGGAACGATTGCGGGCCTGATCGGATTCGGCGGAGCCATTGGAGGAGCCATCTTCGGCGTCATCGCGGGATTCCTGCTAAGCCGCGGATTTGGCTATAGCACGCTCTTTCTCATCGTCGGTACCTTTCATCTGATCGGCTTTTTTGCCATCCTGCTCTTCGTCGGTAAAGTGCTGCCGCTTAAGACTCGAGACCTGCACACACAAGTGAGCCAAATATGAAGATCACTGATGTTCGTACGCGCGTCGTTCAATGGCAGGGCGAGACCGCGCCGCTGCCTCCGCATTTCTGCACCAATCCTATGGACCTGGTGATGTTCCGCGAAGCCTCGATGGGTAACTTTGCTTTTCACGGTTGGGTCCTCGTGGAAATCTTTACCGATGCCGGCCTGGTTGGCCTGGGCAATGCCGCCTTGTCTCCGCTGGTGACGAAATCCTGCATCGATCACTATCTCAAGCCTTTGCTTCTCGGCGCCGATCCGTGGGACATCGAGTTTCTGTGGCAGCAGATGTACAGGCGGACCATGGCATTCGGGCGCAAAGGCGTGGGGATGACCGCAATCAGCGCGGTCGATATTGCGCTGTGGGACCTGTTAGGCAAATCAGCCGGGCAGCCCGTGTACCGGCTGCTCGGAGGCCGAACCAAGAAGCGCATTCCCGTTTACGCGAGCCGCCTCTACAGCATGCCACTTGACGAACTGCGGCAGGAGGCACAGCGGTATCTCGCTCAGGGGTACATGGCCATGAAGCTGCGCTTCGGATGGGGCCCCGTCGATGGCGCCGAGGGTATGCAAAAAAACGTTGCTCTCGTGCGCGCGGTCCGCGAGGTCATCGGCGACGGCATCGATCTGATGGCCGACGCCTACATGGGCTGGACTCTGGACTACGCGAAGCGAATGCTGCCGCTGCTCGAGCCATTCCACCTTCGTTGGCTTGAAGAGCCCGTCATACCGGACGACACGCGCGGCTACAAGGAACTGAAAGCATATGGGCGCGTCCCCATTGCGGGCGGAGAACATGAGTTCACGCTCTTTGGATTTCGCGATCTGTTGGAAGCAAACGCTCTCGACTATATTCAGTTCGACACCAATCGCGTAGGAGGGATCAGCCAGGCGCGGAAAATCGCTGCGCTTGCTGAGGCATATCAAATTCCGGTCATTCCCCACGCGGGCCAGATGCATAACTATCACGTCGTGATGGCCAGCCTGAACTCGCCCATGGCGGAGTTCTTTCCCAAAGTCGACGTGGAAGTCGGCAATGAACTGTTCTGGTACATCTTCGACGGTGAGCCGGAGCCGTTAGATGGCTGCATCGATCTCGACGAGAACATGCCGGGTCTTGGCCTTGCGGTCAACGAAGAATCTTTGCGCCGCTTCAAGATCATCGAATAGAGACTGCGAACTCCATGATTCATCTCGTGCAGATACATGACGGCTTTTCACGACACGTCGCGCTGGTTGAAGAACCAAACCTCCGCTGCCTCACTGGGGTTCAGAGCGTCTACGAACTTGTGCAACGCTGCCTGAATAGCCGGCGCGGGTTCAGTAATGAAACGATTGCGCTTGCTCGCGGCGAGACTCTCGCATACGACCCGATCTACATGGGGACTTCCAACTGGCGCCTCCTTGCACCGATCGATGTGCCGGGAGAGCCCTCGCGCCTGCTGGTTTCGGGAACTGGGCTCACCCATCTTGGAAGCGCGAAGGACAGGCAAGCCATGCACGCCGCCGAGGCGTTGAACACCGCCGCGAAGGTTCCGGAAGAAGGCGAACCGGTTACCGACAGCATGAGAATGTTTCAGTGGGGCCTCGAGGGCGGTCGTCCCGATCATGGCAAAATCGGCATCGCGCCTGAGTGGTTCTATAAGGGCGACGGCTCCATTCTGCGCGGACCACTCGAGCCGTTGATCGTGCCGCCCTATGCGGAAGACGGCGGCGAAGAGGCCGAGATCGCGGGCATCTACGTTATCAGCGAAGACGGTACCCCCTATCGAATCGGTATGACTCAGGGCAATGAGTTTTCCGATCACAAGTTCGAGAAGCGCAATTATCTCAATCTCGCCGGCTCAAAGTTGCGCACCTGTAGCGTGGGGCCGGAGCTAGTCGTCGAGGCTGATTTCAGTGCAGTTGAAGGCGAGGCGTGCATCCTGCGCGGCAATGAGACAGTGTGGTCGAAGGCTATTGCAACCGGCGAAGAGAATATGTGCCACACGCTCGCCAATCTCGAGCATCATCACTTCAAATTTGAGAGCCATCGCCAACCGGGCGAGGTGCATGTCCATTTCTTCGGCGCACACTCTCTCAGCTTTGGCGATGGCGTTGAGCTGCACGACAGAGACTGGATGGAAGTGCGCTTCCGGGGATTTGGACGGGCTCTGCGCAATCCTGTTCGCATCGAGACGAAAGACGCGGACCGCCTCGTATCAGTGCGCTCGCTCGCCTGATTGAAGGCAACGAAGGGAGATGGCAGTGGACAAAAACGTAGCGATACTCGGCCTTGGCACAATGGGCTCCGGCATGGCGGCTAACTTGCTCAAGGCCGGGATTTCACTAACCGTGTACAACCGCACGCCCGCCAAGGCACAGACGCTAGTGAACGGAGGTGCAAGTTTTGCCGCAGCGCCGGCAGAGGCCGCAAAAGACGCGTCGATTGTTATTGCTATGCTAGCCGACGACACGGCTTCTCGCGCGGTGTGGACAGGCAAAGACGGCGCACTTGGCACGGTTCGACCGGGAACAGTGTTGATTGAATCGAGCACGGCGAGCCCTGCGTGGATTCGAGAACTCGCCGGCCTGGCGGCTCAGCACGGAGCGGAGTTGTTGGATGCCCCGGTGACAGGAAGCCGTGTGCAGGCTGCAACGGGCCAGCTTACATTCCTGGTCGGCGGTAGCGAAACTGCGTTGCAAGCGGCGACCCCGGTGCTGAAGGCCATGAGCAAAGAGATTGTCCACCTCGGCCCAACCGGCAGCGGCGCCAAAATGAAACTGATCAACAATTTCTTGTGCGGAGTGCAGGTCGCGTCTCTGGCCGAGGGCCTGGCATGGATTGAAGGGAGCGGCCTCGATCTGCGCAAGGCTCTTTCGATTCTGAACAACGGCGCACCCGGCAGCCCGTTGCTTGCCGCCATCTCCGATCGGATGGTCCATCGCAATTACGCAGTGAACTTTCTGTTGAAGCTGATGGCCAAGGATATCGGCTACGCGCAGGCTGAAGCAGCAACCTGCAACGTAAATTTGACTACCGCCGAAGTCTCAGAAGCATTGTTCGAAAGAGCGATTGCCGGCGGATACGGCGATCAGGACATGGCAGCGGTGATCGAGCCGCTCCGAACCTGCAAATGACCGCTCCAGCGATCGATTGAATCAACATGTTTCCAGTCATGAAGTGGCTTCGTCGACTGGGATAGGAATGATATCCGTCTCGACTACGTAATAGTGCGAAACAGTCTATCTCCTGGCCCGGACCAGCCCGGAGGGTGGCCGATCCGCGAGCGCGGAACCCCAGACTTTATTCGGTTCCCGGCCCATGTGGAAACGCAGCTCACCACCGGCCACGATGTCGGAGTGCGTGATCCACGAACGGGTGACCGTTTTGCCGTTCAGCTCTACACTTTCGACGTACACGTTCTGGTCAGAGTTGTTCTCGGCGACAACCGTGAACGTCGTTCCCGAAGCAGGATTGCGCAACGTCGCGCGGTTCACGAGCGGGCTGCCGAGCACGTAGACGCCCGTCACTGCGTTCACAGGATAGAAGCCCATCGCAGCGAAGTTGAACCATGTGGAGATTTGTCCGCAATCATCGTTGCCGGGTATGCCTTGCGGTGTGTTGTTATAGAGCCGTGCAATCTGCCGTACACGCTCCTGCGTCTTCCACGGTGC
>JASHVU010000498.1 GCA_030044455.1 Acidobacteriaceae bacterium
AAAACTTCAGGTGAATTTTCCTGAGAATTTTTTCCCGAAAGGTAACGATACCTCAATCCACTTGTCATTCGACTTGAAAGTCAAGCGAATTCGGGCAAGGATTGGTAAAAATAGGTGGAGATTTGGATGAATCGATTTATCGGCAGTCGAGCATCTCTCACGGCCGCTTGCGCAGCGCCAGCTCAACCACGCGCAGCATCTCGTTCTCCGGCGCCGGCTTTCCGGTCCAGATCTCAAACTGACGCGCACCCTGTTGCACAAACATCTCGATGCCGCTGATCACGGCCAGCCCGCGCGAGTGCGCCAGCTTGAGCAAAGGTGTGTCCAACGGGTTGTACACCATGTCGAAAACCAGCGACGCGTTCAACTCGTTTTCCTTGATCGCCATCGCCTGCTTCACACCCGCCATGCCGCACGGCGTGGTGTTGATAATGGCGTCGAAGCGATTCTTCGCCAGCACATCCTGCTTTAATGACTTGGCATGCGCCTTGCGCGACAGAGCAACGGCCTTTTCATGGGTGCGGTTGGTAACGAACACCTCCGCTTCCTGCTCCACCAGTCCGAAGACCGCAGCCCGAGCCGCTCCGCCTGCGCCCAGCACCAGGATGCGCGAGCCCTTGAGTTTCATCCGCTTCTCGAGCGGCCGAATCACGCCGGCCACGTCGGTGTTGAATCCGTACAGCTTGCCGTCGGCGCCGGTGCGCAGGGTGTTGCACGCGCCAATGCGCGCGGTCTGCGCATCCATGTTGGCCAGGTGCGGCAGCACCTCCTCTTTCAGCGGCATCGTCACGGCTACCCCGCTCAAAGGCAGGTCGCGTGTCAGCGTCAGCAGGTCGCCGAGCGACTTCACTTTCAGCGGCAGCATGATGGCGTTTACGTTTTCGCGCCTGAAGGCCGTCGAGTGCATCAGCGGCGACAGCGAGTGCGAGATGGGATTGCCGGCCACGCCGAAGATGCGGGTCGCCTGGTCGAGCTGTTCAATGCGATAGAGATCGATGAGCGTGCGCACGCTGGCCTGTCCCGGAGCGGTTTCGGCTCCGTCACCAGCCGAGGCAAATGTGAAGGCCGCCCCTTCGCGCGGCCCGAGCACACGGCTCACCAGCCCCTCCTCGCCCATCGCAATCCCCACCACGTGCGCGTTCAAACTCTGGTTCTCGATCATGCGCAGCACCGCCAGGTTGTCGGCCAGCGAGCGCGCCGTCGAAACCACCTTCACGTAATCGGGTTCAAACGCCCGGATGCGCTGAGCCGCCTCGTCCAGCCCCTTGGTCCGGCTGAAATCGTGAAAACTCACCAGCAGGGCCGTATTTGCTGCGCGTAACGTCGCCCGGAACCGCGCAAGTTGTGCCTTGCCCGCTTTTTCGGCCGATTCCACTTCGAGATCGACAATCTGGCATCCGGCCTCGGCGGCTTTCTCGAGAACCTCTAACTCTGAAGCCAATGACCCCACGAAGTGGCCGCCATTCGGCGTCCGCCGGCAGGTGGCGATCGCCTGTACATCCCGGTGCCGGCGCAGGAAGTCTTTCAATGGCCCAATGCCGGCCGCCGGTTTGGTCAGCAGATCGAGCCGGAACTCCAAAAATCGCGCATCCTTAAGCACGCCCTCCGCGCAGGCCATCAGCTCAGCCGGCGTCACCCCCTGCACCGCCACGCATAGCCGGGGCAGGCGCAGCCGGGGCAGCCCCGCCTGGGGGATCGCTGCAGGTTCTGCCGGGAGTGGGGCAAGGATCGGCATCACGCGTCAATTGACGCATCTTAAAGGGCTTTGATGCCGGATGCAACAAAAACAGGCAACCAGGGACCAAGGGAATTAGGGAACGAATGGCGTAGGGAACTGCGAAGTCAAACTCGCTGCCTGCAGCCTCTCCCTGAGAAGTCACTGTTTCGGTGGGAACCTACTCTTCACGCAAGGTTTTTGCCGGGTCAACTCGGGCCACCCTCAACGCCGGGACCGCGGAAGCAAGCAGGATGATGGCCGCCAGCATCAGCGTAGTGAGAATCAGGGTGGGGGCGTCGTAAACTCCCACTCCGTAAAGAACGTTCCGCATGATACGGAGAGCGGCAAAACACAGCACCAGGCCCCCTGCGAGCCCGAAAAAAGAAGCCCTTATGCCAGTTGCGCTTACGTCCACCATTGCCCGCTGCACAGTCGAGCCCAGAGCGATGCGGATGCCAATCTCCCTTGTCCTCTGGGTCACCATGTTGCTTACCAGCGCAAAAATGCCCAGCGCACTCAACAACAGCGCCAGTCCTGCCATGGAGCTCAGCAAAGCCACTTCAATCCTCTGGGTTGCCAAGGTCTGCGCCTCAAGGTCGCTCATGGCGTAGAAGCCGGAGAAAGGGAGCCCCGGATCTACGGTCGCCAACGCCCGTTGCATCTGCCCGGTCAGACCCTCAATCGGCCCGGCCGTGCGTACGATCCAGCTCGGCTGAAACCAGGTGTGGATCAATGCGAGATATTTGGGATCAAGAATTTGTGCTGCCGATATGTACACGGTTTCTTCGCTCTGCAACGGCGCCGTGGGGTCCAGGCCAGATGACAGTTGAATATCATCGACGACCCCAACAATCCGTGTCCCTTTGTTGATCGTATGGTCGATTGGATTTGCGCCCGGGAAGAATTTGCGGGCAAAGCTGCGATTCACAATCGCCACGGGCTGCGTCTTCGGGCCGTCGGATCCGGTGAAAGCGCGCCCCGCCAGCAGCGGCACTTCCAGGGTCTCGAAATAGCCCGGCGTCACATAAACCAGATCTGTCCCAACCGTTTGCCCGCCCTGAGGGCCGCTATCGATGCGGACCTCATCGTTCAAGGTGCGCTCGTAAGGCAGAGTCAGGCCGACGGCAGCATTCTCAACGCCGGGAATCTGACGCATCGCCGCGGTGCTCCGATCAAGCAGTTGAGCGAAGGTTGCCGGATCGCGGTAGCGCGCATCATCCAGAGACGCTTTGGCCGTCATCACCCCATTGGGATTGAACCCCGGCGGCAGAGTCTCAAGATGGATCAAGGTGCGGATCAGCAGTCCCGAACCAGCCAACAACACCACCGTCAACGCCACTTCGCCGGCAATCAGCAACTGGCGCAGGCGCAGCCGGTCGCCGCCCGCCACGGCGCGGCTGGCCAACGAGGTGCGCAGATCTACTTTGCGCACGGCCAGCGCCGGCAACACACCAAAGAGGACACTGGAAAGCAGCGAAGCCGCCAGCGTAAACGCCAGCACGCCCGCGTCCAGCGGAACGCTGCTCACGGGCAGATAGTTCTTTGGCAATAACGTCAGCAACGCGCGCAACGCCGCCAGCCCCATTCCCACACCGGCTGCGCCGCCGATGAGGGCAAGCAGCAGGTTCTCGACCCAGAGCTGCTTTTGCACCTGCCACTGCGTTGCCCCCAACGCCAGCCGTGTGGCCACCTCCGGCATGCGCCTGACCATGCGAACCAGAGCCAGCCCGGCCAGATTGGCGCAGGCGATCAGCAAAATGAACCCAGCCGCCAGCATCAGTGTGAGAGCCTTGGGGCGCAGCTCAGCCGTTTGACCTTTCCGCAACGGCACGGAATAAAGCATCATCCGCGCGCCCAGGTTGCGGCTGGCAAACCTTGCCTCTTGGGCTGCCCAGGCGCGGTTGATCTCGGAGTCGGCTTGCTGCCACGTGGCTCCATCGCGCAAGCGCGTGATGACATCGAAGTTGGTCCCCTGCCCTTCACCCTCCCGGCTGGGCTGCAGCGAGACATACACATCCGCATTCGCGGGCGTATGCGCATCCCGGGGCAGGATACCGATGACCGTGAAGGGTTCGCTCTTGAGGCGAATGGTTTGGCCGAGTAAATTTGGATCGCCGCCGAAGGTGTTGCGCCACAGGTTGTAACTGAGGATGGCGCTCTTCGGTCCCAGGGGACGATCCTCGGCCTCTGTGAAGTTGCGTCCGGCCATGGGGCTGACGGCCAGCACGTCGAGATAGTGCGCCGAGATGCGTCCCTCGTGGACGTATTGCGCATGCGTGCCGGCCTGAAGATTCACCCCAGACGTCCCTCCGCTGATGGCCGAGATCAGCGAAGGCACATTGTCGCGCAGCAACTCCCACTGCTCCCCGTTCAGAGCGATCTGTCCATCCCAGGGCTCAGCGCCGGTCATGCGCATGAAAATGGTACCCATGCGCTCCGGGTGCTTGTAGGGCAGGCTCTTCAGCAGCAGCGCGTTCACAATCGAAAAGATCGCGGTGTTGGCGCCGATGGACAGCGCCAGAGTGAAGACGACGGTGAGAGTGAAGCCGGGACGGTGACGTAACTGGCGCACCGCAAAACGCAGGTTCTGGAGCAGGGTTTGCATCGGATTCTCCTCGACGCGCAGCGATCATTCCCAGGGTCAAAAAAATCAGGCAGCATGCTCCCTGCCAAATCGTCGTTCAGGAAGGGGATTGATTGCAACATGCTTAGAAGGGCACCGATGATTTGACAACGAGCGGTTCCTGTTCAGATTTGCGTACTTCTGTCCGCAATCGGACAGTTGGGGGTGAATGGGAAAGCCGGTCTTGAGAAGCGCAGACCCTTCGCGCTGTGGCAACCTAGAATCTGGAGGCTCGATCACGAATGGCTGTCGGAACTGCGATGGAAACTGCAAACAAAGAGATTCACACCTGGGCGGCGGGCGGAGCAAACTCGGCCGAGGCGCTTACAGCCTGGGTGGGGGAACGTCTTGCGGCCCATGAGGCTTCATTGGCAGCTTTGCTAGCTGTCGAAGCACACCGAACTCCCGCTAACTCCTTGACCCTCTATGACAAAGCCATCGAGCAACTGAGCCTGGCCGGGGCCCAGGCCGGCGTCCTCAACTCCGTCGCCGCCGACAAAGCCGTCCGCGATCAGGCCCAGGCGGAGGCCCAGCGCATCTCCATGGCCGGCGCAGCTCTCAGCCTCAATCGCGAGGTCTACGACGCCCTCGTCGCCATCAATCTCGACGGCGCATCGCCGGCCACCAAGCATTATGTTGAGCGCACGCTGCTTGGCTATCGCCTTTCCGGCGTGGACAAAGACAAGGAGACTCGCGACCGTCTCCAGGCCCTCCACGAGGAGGCCACCATGCATTCGCTCGAGTTCAGCCGCAACATTCAGGAGGGCGGCAAGACCATCCAGGCCCGCCCCGAAGAGCTCGACGGCCTTCCCGCCGACTTTATCGCGCGCCACACCGCGGATGCCGAAGGCAATGTGACCCTCACGACCGACCCGCCCGACATGCAGCCGGTGATGAC
>JASHVU010000499.1 GCA_030044455.1 Acidobacteriaceae bacterium
AGCATGCCGCTCAGGGCTCGGCCAAGGAGAAATGCGAGACCTGTCCCGATGATGAGCCCGAATAGCGTCAGCCTGAGGCCGTCGCGGAGAATTCCCATGAAGATGGTGGACCGCTGCGCGCCGACCGCGACACGGATGCCGATTTCGCGGGTCTGGCGGGAAACGGTGTAAGCGGTGACGCCATACAGTCCGACGGCAGTGAGAAGGAGCGCGAGCAAGCCAAGCGAGGCGGTGAGCCCGGCGACCGTGCGATTGATATAAGACGCCTGCCGCATGTGGTCGGTAAAGGTCTCGGTTGACATGATCAGCGACATGGGATCGACCTGATGAACCGCCTTGCGCGCGGCATTGACCAGCAAAACGGGCTTCCCCGCAGTGTTCACGATCATGGTGACTTCGCTGCACGGGTTCTGCGATAAGGGCAGATAGAGGTAGGGCTGTGGCGACTCAGTTTCATTCACGTTTTGATAAGTGCTGTCGCGGGCCACGCCGACGATCTCGACATCTTGAGGCTTATCGTTGCCAAGGCGAATGTGGCGCCCGACCGCGTCTTCAGAACCGAATAGCCTTTTTGCAAGAGCCTGGTTGAGGATTGCGACGTGCTGCCCTGCTGCCGAATCGCGGTTGTCAAAGTTGCGGCCGCGCATGAGGGTCACGCCCATGACACGGAAGTAGGCGTCGTCGACGATGTTGAACCAGACACGCGTGCCAGCAGTGAGCGATGGAACCTCGCCTGGTGCAAGAACAGTTTTGGTTGCTCCACCCCCGGTCAGGGAAAAAGGCACCTGGCGCGCCACCGAGGCATCGCGCACTCCCGGCAGAGCGCGCATGCGCTCGACCAGTGCCTGATAGACCGAATGCTGTTGAGCGTTCTGGCCGTTGACTGCCACGTTAAGCAGCAGGGCGTTTTGCGAGCGGTTGAATCCCAGATCCATTGCCTCGCCTCTGACGAGGGCTCGGACGAGCACGGCCGTGGCCATCATCAGCGTCATTGACACCGTGAGTTGCGCAACAATGAGAACTTTACGGATCGGCATTCTGAGCCGGCCGGTTTGTGCGGAGCGGGCGCGCGCCGCTTCATGCGGAGAGACCTGGCTGGATCGGATTGCCGGCAACAGCCCGCAAATCAGCACGGAAAGCAGGCCGGCAGCGATGGCGAAGGCCAGAACGCGATGGTCGATGCGGAGATCGAGGCCGAGGGGAAAACCATAGTCGGGAATAAGCGCCGGCTCGAGGGCAACAATCTGCTGCGCAAATATCAGGGCGCCGCCGATGCTCACTGCGGCAAGCAGGCAGATCTCAGTAACAAGCTGGCGTAGGAGCTGCGGACGAGTGGCTCCAAGGGCTACGCGGGTGGCAATCTCGTAGCGGCGGGCGTCGCCCAGCGCCAATAGCAGACTCACGATATTGGTGCAGGCGATGAGCAGAACAGCCAGGGCGAGAGCCAGCAGCAAAGCGCTGAACATCTTGATGCCGCGGTCGATGGTCTGCGGCTCCCACTGGGCCGTAAACGTGCGGCCGTTGTTCGATTCCGGATATGCCGCCGCGAGCTGCACGCCGGCAGCGCCGAGCTGCTGGCTCGCCTGGTCGAGCGAAGCTCCGGGACGAAGACGTGCGTAAAGATCGAAATCGCGGATGGTGCGCGGCGAGTTTCGAGCGTCCGGGTTCCAGACTTGCTCGGCAGCCTGCGAAACGTACACCTGGGGGTCGAACATGCGATAGGTGCCGTGAAAGCCCGGCGGCAGAACCCCGACGAGGTGCGCCATGCCGTGATTGAGCTTGATGGTCGAGCCGATCACTGCGGGATTGCCGGCGAAGACAGTCTTCCACGCCGCGTAGCTCAACATCATCACAGGAGTTTCGGCGTGCAGCATCTCCTGCCGGCTGGGCAGGCGGCCAAGATAAGCGTGGGCGCCCAGCGCGGAGAAGTAGTTGTCGCTGACGATGCAATCGAGGAGCATCTTAAATTCGTCGCCCTGTTCAATGACGATCCCGCGGCGGCTTACTGCGACAACGTCAGAGAATGCGGGGACACGTTGGCGCAAGTCAAGGAACTCAGACCAGGATGAGCCGGTTTCGCTGCTCTCCGACTCGGCGGCAGCATGCGGCTTGACGCTCTGGATAGCGATCAGATGCGCGGGATCGGCGATGTCAAGTGGCCGCATCCATGCGCCGTCGATCAGGCTGAAGATGGACGTATTGACGCCGATGCCGAGCGTAAGCGTCACAATGGCAGCCAGCGCCAAGCCCGGCGCGCGCCAGAATTTACGGACTGCGAAGCGGAGATCGCGAAGAAGCGAGAGCATCGTGCAGCCTCTTTCTACGCCGAAAGCATTTGCGCCACATGTGAGGGCGATCACCAACGTACGGGCGCACCAAATCACAGGCAGGCTTGCATTCCTGCCACCCGGCTCAGGGGGAGAGCCAGATGGCAGGATTCACGAGTCAGGAGGGACTCTGGACAGAGAGAAAGCAGGCGGAGGACCAAATTCGGAGATTGAAAACAAAGAGCTTAGAAAATGGAGACGGTGTTGACATTGTTCATGGGCGAGACGCCCTGTGCGGATGCGGACAGCTTGTAGGGGATTGAACGCCGATGTTGATTTGCGCGTGCTCGAGATCAATGTCGTGAAAGTCTCATGTGTCACTTATGCGTCGATCGGCGACTTTCATTCATCGTATCGGCATGCGGCAATCACCCGGGAACTCCAACTTTGAGACGATCACGCCGAAGATTCTCTACTTCGGAAATCCGATCGCGCTGATTACTTCGATCAACGAGGACGAGACTCCGAACCTGGCGCCGATCTCTTCCTTCTGGGCATTGGGGTGGACGATGACGCTGGGACTTCTCTCCGAAACGAAGACGCTTGAAAACCTTGCGAAGCGACCTGAATGCGTTGTAAACATTCCGTCACCCGACATGTGGCGCCAGGTGGAGGCGCTGGCGCCGCTCACCGGCCGCAACCCGGTTCCCGAACACAAGCGCGCCAAATTTCATTTTGAAAAGGACAAATTCGCGGCTGGTTCTTTTACACCACTTACAAGCGAAGCTGTTCGACCGCCAAGAATTAAAGAGTGCCCGGTGCAGTTGGAGGCCATCGCACGTTCGATCCACAACCTCGTTGGCGAGCCTCGTCTTCATAAACTTGGAGGCGCAGCGTCTGTCGAGGTCGAAGTTCTGCGCGTGCATGTACGCCGGGATTTCATTTTGAAGGACCATTACATCGACCCTGCCAAATGGCAGCCGCTCATCTACAACTTCCGGCACTACTTCGGTCTCGGAAAAGAACTCGGCAGCACGTTTCGGGCTGAGGTCTAGGCTCGGCAACTCAGCGAACCCGACCCTCGGCTGCCACGGAGACGCCTTCAGTGAATGAGTCCAAGCGGATGGAAGGATTGCTCAATATCTTCGTCGAGAATGACTTGGTCGCAACAGAGACGCAGGTGGTCACGACTCAATTTGCGTAGCCACAGGTGAGTGACCGCGACAACGACGACGGCAACACCAAGATTGCGAACGTCGCGCTCCATCCAGATTTCCAGGCCGCACGACAAAAACATCATCAGCGGCAGCAGAGTGAAGAAGCCGAGCATGGTGAGCGCAAGGTTGCTTTGTTGCCTGGCGGGGCCTCCCGTAAAAGGAACTGTGTCGTGGCGCAGAAAGACAATATCAGTAAGAAGGACGCAGAAAACGACGGCGAGCACGAATTGCGCGGCGGTTGAAACACCGGTTTTGACCTCGTGCGGTGCGTAGATGCGCAGCAGACTGAGCAGGACGAGAGTGACGGCGAGGCTCGCGAGGATCACCCATCGCTTTGCGGCCGCGGCCCGCTCGAGCGCAGTGGTAAGAACGGGTGGTTCGCCGTGGACGATACGCCAGATCCACGCGCCTTGACGATTGCCCGCCGATGCGAAAGTGGTGCGCAGGCCGATGACGATCCAATAGGCGATGAGACCGATCGAGGCACGCAGGCCGTCTGGATCGATGCTGAAGTAAAGCTGTTGATGGCTGACGCTGAGACGAAGCACTGTCGCGGCAACCCAGGAGAAACCGACGCCTCCATAGAGCACCAGGTAGATGCGATATCGCGGGACGCGCAGCATGGTTTGGCCGATGAAGTGAAAGACTCCGCGGGCAACGGGGGTGCGCGCGACCGCTGAATTGAGTGGCGCGAGCAGGGAGTGTAAGAATCGACTTTCGGACATGCGAACGTTTGCGCCCACCAGCAACTGGCGTGTGCGGCGCAGGTAGGCGATGGGGTAAGCGGCGATGACAAGAGTGATGGCTGCGAGCAGTGCCATGACGCCGCAGCGGGCCAGTTGAGTGAAGATGGGTTGCGCGGCGGGTCCATCGAGAATGCGCTGATAGATGCCGAGAAACCAGTAGGGTGGGAAGAAAAAGATATTCTTGTTGCCCGATAGCAGAAGGTCTCGAGTGAATCCGGAAAGGACGGGAAAGAAAAGCAACAGTATTGTGAACGCGGTCACGGCAATTCCCTGGGCGGCGAGTGCGAAGCGGCGAAAGATGCGCTCGCCGAAGAGCGCGAGAACAACGCTTTGGACACTCAGCACCAGCGCCGAGGCGAAGAGCCCCGCAGACAAGACCGAGGCAATGTGGGCCAATAACAGGCGCGGCATGTTGGGTGGATCGGTGGCCGCAGGCAAGATCAGCGGCGCCAGGCAGCTTGTATCGACGAGGAACCCGGCAACCAGAATGGCGATTGCAGCGACGCGCGCTGAAAACAACCGCAGCGCGTGGATGGGCAGAGGGGTGAGAACGAACAGATCGATGAGATCGGGGAAAAATAGATCCCACTCAAATACGGTGGCGATGCCGAGAACAACGAATGAATAGACCACGAAAAAGAAGTGGTGATTGGCCTGCATCCAGTATGGCGGGGGCCCTGGCAACGCCTCGTGTCGCATCGTGAATTCGATCACCGGGTGATAGATAGGCCAAAGGTAGATTGCAACCAGAAGCGGAGGAAGTCCAGCAGCGAATGCAATCTGCACGAGCCTGGTTTTGGCGTCGCCGTCGGGGGATGCGGTTTCGTGATTAAAGAAGCGAGCCAGGAGGTGACGTACGAGATGCGCGAACTGGCTGCGCTCGGGCTCGACAACTTCGCCGAGACGTGCCTGCGCGCCGAGGGCCAGCACCTCGGGGCCCGACATGGTGAGCAATCGCTGGAAGGAATCACGCATGGCTGGCTTCAATTACATCGACGATATCGCGCGCGACGCGGCGGGTTTCCTGCTGTTCGACGAGTTGGGCAAATACGCTCTCGAGGTTGGGCAGGCCCTTGAGTTTGACTAACTCGGCGGGACGCGCGTCAGCCACCACCCTGCCCTTGGCGATGACGATGACGCGGTTGCAGATCTGTTCGACGGTTTCGAGCACGTGCGAGATATAGAGAATGGCCCTTCCCTGTCCGGCGAGGATCTCAAGCAGGTCTTTGAAGAGGCGCGCGGAGACGACATCGAGGCCGGAGAGCGGTTCATCGAAGATAAGCAGCCTGGGATTGTGCAAAAGCGCTGCGGCTATCAGGACGCGCTGTCGCATGCCCTTTGAATAGGAGGAGATGGGTGAATGCTGCCACGATTCGAGATCGAGGAGACGCAGCAGCTCTGAGGCCCGGGCGCGCAGCGGCCTTTCACCAATCCCTCGCAGCCGGCCGACGAGTTGAAGGTACTCGAAACCGGAAAGATAGGCGTAAAGGTGCGCCTCTTCGGGCACGTAACCGAGCAGGCTGCGATAGGCGGGCAGATTATCGCGAATGTCGCGGGCCTCGAAGAGCACGCGGCCGTCGTCGGGACGCAGCATTCCAGTGATCATCTTGACGGTGGTCGATTTGCCGGCACCGTTGGGCCCGAGAAACCCAACGATTTCGCCGGCGGAAACGGTGAAACTCACGTCCTGAACGGCGGGAATGCTGCGAAAGCTGCGATAGAGACCCTGCGTCTGGAGCACAAAGAGCTCCTTTTGAGAAACGTCCAGAATGGACCAGGAATTTGCCTAAGGCCTGATTTGCCATTCCCTATGTAGCATTCATCATAGCAACTTGTCAAGTAGATTGCTACATAGGTACAATTCCGGCATGACTGGAGAGATCAAACTCTCGCATACAGCGGCGCTGATTCTTCAGGCGATCAATGCCGGCAGCGGGTACGGCTTCAACCTGATGGAGATGACCGGCCTGCCCAGCGGAACGGTATATCCGGCGCTGCGACGCCTGGAGCGCGATGAGTTGATTCGCTCGCAGTGGGAACGGCAGGCGATTGCCGAATCTGAACAGCGACCTCCGCGCAAGTACTACAAGTTGACTGCGGCGGGAAGGTCGACCCTTGAGGGCGCGCGAAAACGGTATCCGCTTCTGGAGCGATTCATCCCATCAGAGGGGGTCAAGTCGCCGGCATGATGCGCCCATTGCTCGAAAACCTCTCTCACACTGCGCAGCGTGGGCTGCTGGACGGCGCGGCGTTGATTGTGGCGCGCGAGCGGCGCAGCGACTGGCGCAAAGAGTGGCGCGGCGAACTGTGGCACGTGCGTCGCGAGACGGCTCAAGCAACGGAGTCGCTACTGCAAACGGAAGCCAAGCGGGTCAGCTTCTGCCTGGGCGCGTTTGCCGATGCGTGGTGCCTCCGCGGGCGGTTTTCAATACGTCCAAGGTTTGTGCATCGCCCCGCGCTTGACTGCATTCTGTGGCTGGTATGCGGGTTGGTCGTGTGCGCGGTAGTGGCGCGCATCCTGCCCGGCGTCCGCGCTGAACAAGACGCGACGCGCTACCGCGTCCGGTCTGGAGTGGTATTGATCCAGGACGCCCAGTCGTTGAACTTCCCCATCGCGTCGGTTTCAACGGAGCAGTTTCGCGACTGGCAAGCGACCAGACAGCGATTTTTTGATGCGATTGCATATTATTGCAGCGCGCGCGAACAAGTTAATGTCGATGGCGGCAGCACGGGGTCGATGCAGGTGGCGCGGGTGAGCGCAAACTTTTTTGCGGTGTTGGGAGTGCCATTGCTCTTGCAGGCCTCACGGACCACTGAGTCGGGTGCACCGGCGAGGGTTGTGCTGAGCTACGGCATGTGGGTACGTGAATTTGACGCGAATCCGGCGGTGATTGGGCGCGTTCTGCGAATCGGCGGTGAGACGTTTCAGATTACGGGCATTGCGCCATCGAGCTCGTTGCCGCTTCCTGGCAATCCGTCGATATGGGTGATTGGCTCAGTTGGCGATCGAGAACAGGCCGGGAACGCCGAGGGATTTGTGGTAGCCCACCTATCGAAGCGAGGACAGGCCGCGTTAGTGGCCCATGGCGATAACATTCCGATCGCGGTCGCGGGCGAAGATCCAGCCGAAGCGAGCCTGGTTGGTGTGACGCTTAGGGATGAGACCAAGGGCCCGGGCACGCTGGCCGGTTTTGCGCTTTTTCTGGCTTTCCTGGCGCTGCCCGCGGTTGTGTCGGTTTCGCTGAGCGAGTCGACCTTCAGTGCATACCGGCCTTCGTTGAAGCATCAGTGCACACGTTGGCTTTTTCTGGCCGCGAAAATGGGGTTGGTCATCGCGATAGGTTTTTGCGCCTCGATGGCGCTGTCGTATGGGTTCACCAGCGCGTATTCGCCGACGGCTGAGCTTGCGCAATTTGCCACGGGATTTGTCTCTAGCCTTTTTGGAATGCGCTGGGCGCTGTTCGACCAGAGACACCGTTGCCCGGTTTGCTTGCGCCATGTCACGAATCCGACGCGAGTGGGACTGGCGTCACACACCTTTCTCGGTTGGAATGGGACTGAAATGTTTTGCGCAGGAGGGCACACGCTGCTGCATGTTCCGGCATTGCCAACGAGCTGGTTCCAGGCGCCTCGCTGGGTGTACCTCGATCCGTCGTGGGGATTCTTGTTTTCGCCGTAAGGTCAGTTGCGCCGTGAATGAGCGAATAAATGAAAGAGACGAGAAGGGCGAGCCGTTAAGCTCGCCCTTTGTTTTGGGGATTGCCGCGTGCAGAAAAACTTGGGAGAGGGCTGAATCAGAGGATCGTGGACCGTGATTCGTGGCCAGTAACACTGCGAACGAGTAGAGATTATGTGGATGCGGACGATAAGTACAATCGATTATTCCTACTGTGACGATTGGTTGAGACTATGATTAAGACGGGTGCGGCAGCGCAACCCTGACGGCCGGACTCGAATCCGGCGGTACCAGGAATTTTGGTTATGAATCTGCAGGAATTGCGGTATCTTGTTGCGGTTGCGGAACAGCGGCATTTTGGGCGCGCTGCCGAGGCCTGCAATGTGAGCCAGCCAACGCTCTCAAGCCAGATCAAGAAGCTTGAAGACGAACTGGGCGTGACGCTGCTGGAACGGACCAACAAGCGCGTGGATTTGACGCCGGTGGGCGGGCAGATCTTGGCGCACGCGCGGCGGGCTTTGGCCGAGGCCGGTCAAATGGAGGCGGTAGCGCAGGCGGCCCGCGATCCGCTGGTGGGACCGCTGAAACTGGGCGTGATTCCCACGCTTGCGCCGTACCTATTGCCGATGATCCTGAATCCGCTGAAACAGGCTTATCCCGGAATGACGCTGGAGCTATGGGAAGACCAGACGCGGTGGCTGATTGACGGGTTGCGCAACCACCGGCTGGATGCGGCGCTGCTGGCCACTCCGCCCGACGCGCCTGAACTCACTGAGCTTGTGCTCTTCAAAGAGCCGCTCCTGGCGGCGCTGCCGCAAAATCACAAGCTGGCGAAGGCGGCGAAGGTGGATGAGGATGCGCTGGCCGATGATTTGCTGGTGCTGGCCGACGGAAACTGCCTGGCGAGCCAGGCACTGGAGGCATGCGGAGCGCGCGCGCACAGGACGGGGGTGACTGCATCGATGCAGGCTTCGACGCTTGATACGCTGGTGAACCTGGTGGCTGCAGGATACGGATCGACACTGCTGCCGGCGCTGGCTGCCGATTCGTTTCGCAAGCGGGAGATTGTCCTGCGGCCGCTGGTAGGCGCATCAAGCCGGACGATCAGGCTGGCGAGCCGGCCGGGGTTCCCGAGGCCGCAGGCGTTGAGGGCGCTGGAGAAGGTGGTTCGGAAGGCGGTCGACACGACCGCGCGCCGAGATTTTGGATCTCAGCTTAAGACTTAAGCACTCAATCTTTTTTGCAAATAACTCTCAATCTGACATTTGAAGCGATTCAGAGATCTCCTGGAATTCCGTCCCCATTATCCACAAAGGTACGTTTTTCCGGCGTTGACCCCGCGTTTCAGGGTCCGTAGAGTCAGTATTCGAAGGGTTTTGGTGTGTCGAAAGAAGCTGCGGGCAGGTATTTTTTGCAGCTTGGAAGGCACTGCCCGGATGTACCCCATCAAACTGGAGTAGAAATGTTGAAATTAAAGAAGATTCACATCCTCGGTTTCAAGAGCTTTTGCGACCGCACTGACCTGACGGTGGCGGGCACGGGGATTGCCGTAGTGGTGGGGCCAAACGGATGCGGCAAGTCGAACATCTTCGACGGGGTGAGCTGGGTACTGGGAGAGCAGAGCGCAAAGACGTTGCGCGGCACGCACATGCAGGACGTGATCTTCGCCGGAACGCGGGAACGCAAGCCGCTGGGGATGGCCGAGGTAAGTCTGACGTTAGTCGACCCCGAAGCGTATGAAGGGCCGATTCCAGTTGA
>JASHVU010000500.1 GCA_030044455.1 Acidobacteriaceae bacterium
GTTCTCGCCCAGGTCGAGCGAAGCGGGTTGGATGCCGAGCTGCGCCAGCAATTCTCCAATGCAACGGGCGGGCCAATGGGCGGACTTGTCGTCCTGGATCAAGCTTCGCTGGCAGGAGCGGACGCCACCACTGCAGTCCAGGGAGGTTATGCCCTGGTTCGCGAACACGAAGTGCTGTTTTCCAACAGCATCGCGACACTGAAGGAGTTCAACGCGCAGCTGGACGCGGGCTCCAGTGGATTTGCCTCGGGTGGCTTCGGCAAGCAGATTGCTGCGGCTTACCAGCGTGGCGCCGGCATCATTCTTGCCGCCGACCTGCACGCCATGCTGCAAAACATGATGAACCGCCCGACCCAGGCGCCGGGCCGCGAAAGTGCTCTCGAAAACAGTGGCATGAACGACCTCGAATACCTGATTGCCGAACATCGCGAAACGAATGGGATGCCGGAAAATCATCTGAACCTGCAGTTTTCCGGTACGCGGCAGCGGATGGCTTCCTGGCTGGCCAGTCCCGCACCCATCGGGTCGCTCGATTTTGTCAGCCCGAATGCTGCCATTGTGGTGGCTGGGCTTTCGAAGGATCCGGCTTCCATCGCGGACGACATCATGGAAATGGCTTCGCAGTCCAGAGACTCCAATGAAAGTTGGAGCGAGATCGATTCCAAGCTCCAGATCAGCGTACGCGACGACCTGATGGCCAACCTGGGCGGCGATTTCCTGATCGCGCTCGATGGCCCGGTCCTGCCCACTCCGTCCTGGAAACTTGTCATTGAGGTGAACGACCCTGATCTGATGGAGAACACGCTCGAGCGGATTGTGCAAGCGGTGAACAGCCAGATGCAGGGAACCAAGGCGCATACCATCGCCATCGAGACCAGCACCGCCGGGTCGCAGCGCTATTACGCGATTCACGACCTTACCACCGGAAACGTTGTGGCGAACTATACTTTTGACGACGGCTTTATGATCGTGGCGCCGCAGCGCGCCCTGCTGATGGACGCGCTCCAGATTCACGCCAGCGGGAATTCGCTCGGGCAGTCGTCGTCGTTCCGCGCGCTGCTTCCTCGAGATCAAAATGAAAATTATTCCGCGGTTGCCTATCAGAACCTCAGCCCGGTGCTTACGCCGTTGCTTTCTCAAATGAGCGGCAATTCGGCTAACGCAATCCGCAAGCTGGCTGCCGATTCCAGGCCCACCGTTGCGTGCGCGTGGGGCAAGGACACCCGCATTGAAGCCGCCAGCGACAGCCGCCTCTTCGGATTCGATTTCCTCACGTTGGGTGCGGTCCTCGATTCACGAAACAAGTCTGGGATTCACGGAACAAGTCTACCGGCCCAGCCGTAGTGAACTGATGTGGGCGTGATTGAGCTTCAAAGTCTTGAAGTACGACTTGGCGGACGAACCGTCCTCGACGGGCTTACGGGCGAGTTGCGCGGCGATGCCATCGGCCTGCTTGGCCCCAACGGCGCCGGAAAATCCACACTCATCAATACTCTGCTGGGTTTTCACGAGCCGGTTCGCGGAGCGGCCCGTGTCTTCGGGCTCGACATCTGCCGCGATCGCGCCCGCATCCGCCAGGGCATCGGTTACATGCCCGAGAACGATTCCTTCATCGGCAACATGAGCGGGGTCCGCTTCGTCCGTTTCATGGCGGAGCTTGCCGGACTGCCTCGGAGCGAAGCCCTGGAGCGCGCTCACCAGGCGCTTTTCTATGTGGGCCTGGGCGAAGTCCGCTACCGCAAAATCAGCACCTACTCGCTGGGCATGAAACAACTCATTAAACTGGCCCAGGCGCTCGCCCACGGACCGCGCCTGCTCATCCTCGACGAGCCTACCAACGGTCTCGACCCCATGGCCCGCCAGCGGATGGTCCAGACGATTCAGGAGATTCGAAAAGAGGGCAGCATCCGTTTGCTTATCTCGTCCCACTTGCTCCGCGATATCGATGAGACCTGCGATGAAGTGCTGATCCTGAAACAGGGCCGCGTGGCCGCGTTGCGCAACATCGAGGAAGAGCGGCGGTCAAATCGCAATTTCATTGAGATGGAAACCGTGGGCTCGACCACCAAGTTCTGCGAGCGCCTGCGCGGGCTGGGATGCGAATGCGCATCTTTCCCTGACGGGCGAGTCAAACTGGTCATGCCCGACCGGATCGAAGTGCGAGACGTCTACGCCATGGCTTCTGAGAACAACGTCGAGATCAGGCGTATCAACCGTCGGCGCGACTCGCTTGAAGACATCTTTCTGCGCGCCATGGAGAACGAGCCGGCAAGGGTAGAACATGTCCGTATTTAAGCATGAGTATCGAGCCTACACCGGCCCAGTCACTTCGCTGCCCTCGCGAATCGGCGTAATTGCGCGCTACGCCCTTGCTGAGGCATGGTCCTCCAAAATCACCTGGGCTCTGCTCATTGCGTCCATGCTTCCCATCGTCGTCTTCCTGATCCTCATCTATCTCGTCAATAATCCCATTGCCAGGGCGCTCATCCTGCGCGGAGGCTCAGCGCACCTCGACATCGACGCCTCGTTCTTTTTCAGGCTGCTCGCCACTCAATGCTGGCTGGCGCTGGTGCTCACTGCCTGGGTCGCGCCCCGCCTGGTATCGTTCGACCTGGCCGATAACGCCCTCCCCATCCTGCTCAGCCATCCCATCTCGCGGTTCGGATACGTCTTGGGAAAATTCATCGCACTGTTCTGGGTGCTCTCACTCGTCACCTGGATCCCATGCCTCCTGCTCTTCGTTTACCAGGGATATACTTCGCCGCTGCCATGGTTTGGCGCCAATCTCCGTATAGCGGCTGGAGTGCTTGCCGGATCCGTCCTCTGGATCGCGCTTCTCTCCATCCTCGGCCTGGCCCTGTCGGCGTGGGTTAAATGGAGAATGGTGGCAACTGGCGGCATCTTCGGGGCGGTGTTAATCCCCGCCGGCGTTGGCGGCGTGGGCACCGCAATTCTGCGCACCAAGTGGGGCCTGCTGCTTAACCTGCCCGTCATGATGTCGCAACTCTGGCAACGCCTGATCGGCGTGCCGGATTCAATTCCCATTGGCAGGGAGATTCCCAGCGCCGCCATTGTTACGATGCTGGTTCTCATCTGCCTGGTCTGCGTGTTCATGCTCAATGCGCGCATCCGCGCTCGCGAGGTGGTCAGAGGATGACTTCCATGAGCGATCGCATTGTTTTCGAAGACGTGTCGAAGTTCTACGGAGAAGTCCTGGGAGTGAATCGCGTGTCGCTCAGCATCCCTCCCGGAGTCACTACGCTGGTGGGACCCAACGGTTCAGGCAAAACCACGCTGATGAATCTGATGACCGGACTGGTGCAGCCCTCCCGCGGACACGTCTCGGTGCTAGGCATGACGCCCGGTGACGCCGACCGCTTCTTTCGCGAGGTCGGCTACTGCACCCAGTTCGATTCCTTTCCGAGAGGCTTGACCGGCTGGGATTTTCTGATCGACAGCCTGCTGCTCCACGGGATGAGCAAAGTGGACGCGACGCAGCTGGCTCGCGAAGCCATCGAACGCGTGCGGCTCGGAGACGCGGCAACCCGGCGCATTGCCGGTTACAGCAAAGGCATGCGCCAAAAAATCCGGCTGGCCCAGGCCATCGCCCACCATCCCCGCGTGCTGGTTCTCGATGAGCCGCTCAATGGGCTCGACCCCATGGCCCGCGCTGAATCGCTCGCGCTGTTTGAAGAGCTGAGCCGCCAGGGAATGCACCTGGTCATCTCCAGTCACATCCTCGACGAAGTCGACAGAATCTCCGATCGCGTAGTTCTCATCACCGGCGGCTACCTGGTGGCCGAAGGCAACATCCACCAGGTACGCCAGGAAGTGCGCGACAAGCCCATGCAGGTGCTCATCCGCTGCGACCATCC
>JASHVU010000501.1 GCA_030044455.1 Acidobacteriaceae bacterium
TGCGAAATGAGGATGTAGCCGAAGGGATAGTTTTTGAGGTAGTCCTCGAGCCAGTTACGGGTTTCCAGATCCAAATGATTCGTGGGCTCGTCCAATAGCAGCAGATTAGGCTTCGCCAGCAGCAGCTTGGCGAGCGCAATGCGCATCTGCCAGCCGCCGCTGAACTCGCCGGTCGAGCGCGACCAGTCCTGCTTGCCAAATCCGAGGCCGGTGAGCACAGCGCCCACTTGGGCGTCGAGCGCGTAGCCGTCGAGCGCGTGATACCGCTCCTGCACCGTGGAGTAACGCTCGGCAACCGCCGCGTACTCGGCGCTTTCGTGGTCGAGCTCGGCCATTTGTGCGGCCAGCGTTTCCACTTCGCCGGCCATCGCGCGAATCTCGTCGAACACCGTGAGGCATTCCTCAAAGACAGTCCGGCCTTCGAGGCGCAACCCCTCTTGCGGCAGATAACCGATGCTGATGCCGCGCGTGCTTTGAAGGGCGCCGTAGTCGAGTGTTTCGAGGTCGGAGATCACCTTCATGAGTGTGGATTTGCCGGTCCCATTGGCGCCGACAAGCGCCGTCTTCTCGTTATTGCGGATGAGCCAGTCGGCCTCAAGGAAGAGGACGCGCGGGCCGAACCGTTTGCCGGCATTCTTGAGCGAAATCATCACTTCTATTCTCGCAGAGGGCTGCACAGCCTCAGAACGTTATGGCACAATCGGAATGTTTCGAGCGAAAAAGGAACTGAATGATGTCACGAGAAGAAAAATACGCAGTATTTCAGGCCCTGCACCAGCGGCCGGGAGTTTTTATCATCCCCAATCCCTGGAATGCGGGTTCAGCGCGAATTCTCACGGCGCTCGGCTTTGAGGCCCTCGCCACCACCAGTGCGGGATACGCATTCAACGCCGGTCTTCCCGACTCTCCGCAGGCATTAACGCGGAATGAGATTCTGGCGAATGCGCAATCAATTGTGAATGCTACGGATCTTCCCGTCTCCGCCGATCTGCAGAACGGATTCGGCCATTCGCCGGACTCATGCGCGCAAACCATTCGCCTGGCGGCTCAGGTGGGTCTGGCAGGCGGCTCGATCGAAGATTCCTCCGGCGAGGCAAACCAACCGATCTATGACTTCAAGCTGGCAGTGGAGAGAGTTGCTGCAGCGGCCGAAGCCGCTCATGAGTCTCACTTTTTGTTGACTGCGAGGGCTGAGAACTTCCTTTGCGGACGCGCCGATCTCCACGACACGATTCGCCGCCTGCAGGCCTTTGCCGAGGCAGGCGCCGACGTGCTCTACGCCCCGGGGCTGCCCAGCCTCGATGCCATTCGTGAGGTCTGTTCTTCAGCCCCAAAGCCGGTGAACGTTTTGATGGGATTAAAGGGAGCCACATATACCGTCGAAGAGCTCCAATCCGCGGGAGCGAAGCGAATCAGCGTAGGCGGAAGTCTGGCTCGCGCCGCTCTGGGAGCATTTGTGCGCGCCGCCCGCGAGATAAAAGACAAAGGTACATTTACATTCGCTCAGGATGCTATCTCCCACGCCGAAGCGACGGATTACATGAAGGGTGCCAAACCTTAAGCGCGCCCCTTTCCGCTCAATCGACGCTTGAACGCAGCGCCCGCGCAAAAGCCTTGTCACAGCGCACTCCGTAAGGCTCGATATATGATGGGCACGGCTACCCAGCGGTCCACGACTCCACTTCAATCATTGAGGCTCACATGCGCGATTCAACCCAGGCGCCCCAGGCAAGTGCGGACAGCACTGTTGCCCTGTGGCTCACCGGCTTGGCTTTCACGGCAATCCACATCACCTTTAGCGGCAGATACGGTTTCCACCGCGATGAGCTCCTCAGCTATAGCAATGCGATGCACCTGGACTGGTGTTATGTGGTCTATCCACCGTTGACCGCATGGCTGGCTCGCGTCGAGCTGATCGTTTTTGGAACCAGCCTGGTGGGCTATCGTTTTTTGCCGGCCCTGGCAGTGGGGATGGTGAGCGTACTGGCAGGTTTGATAGCCCGCACAATGGGCGGCGGACGACGCGCCATGCTGGTGGCCGCCGTGGCCGCGGGCATCGCCGGGCCGATATGCTTCGCGGGCTCATTCCTTTCGTACATGTCGTTCGATGTGCTGTGGTGGGTGCTGGTGGCGTGGGCGACCGTTGAGCTCGTTCGGTCTGAAAATCCTCGCTGGTGGATCGTAATTGGCGCGGGCTTCGGGCTCGGCTTGTTGACGAAATACACCATCCTGGCTTTTGCCACTGGTTTGCTGCTTGGCATGTTATTTACCCCGAATCGCCGTTATTTTCGCTCCGGGTGGTTCTGGTGCGGTGTGGTTGCGGCACTGGTTATGGCTCTCCCAGTAATTGTCTGGCAGTATCAGCATCACTTTGTTGCGCTGGCCTGGATGCAGAGCATTCATACGCGCGACATGGGGTGGGGACGGACCGACCATTTCATTCCCAATCAGTTGTGGAATGTGACGAGCCCAGTTACCGTTCCACTGTGGCTTGCCGGGCTATGGTTCCTGTTCAGGGCTCGCGAAGGCAAACCGTACCGCATCATCGGATGGATGTACGCAATCACGCTGATCCTGTTCGTGATTGCAAAGGCGCGCGACTACTATCTTGCTCCCGCGTACCCAATGCTGATGGCTGCCGGAGCAGTTTGGGGCGAGAACTGGGCAGCTTCAAAGAGCCCGAATGCGCAAAGGCGAACGATGAGGATTGTATGGATTTCGCTTGCCGTCAGCGCACTGCTTGTTTTCGCCATTACACTCCCCATTGCGCCGTTGCAGTCGAAGTGGTGGCGGATTGCCGATGGGACCCACGGAAATTTCAACATGGAAGTCGGCTGGCCGGAGCTGGCCGCGACGGTGGCGCATGTGCGTGATTCGCTGCCTGCCGAAGAGCGCAACGGCGTCAGGGTCCTCGCAGGCGACGAGGGCGAGGCCGGCGCTGTGAATCTGTATGGGCGCGCGTATGGTCTGGGCGATGCGATAAGCGGAATGAATTCGAACTGGCTGCGCGGCTACGGCGATCCGCCTCCGCAGACCATCATTGCCGTCGGCTTCAAACAGGCAGAAGTGGACAAGATTTTTGCTACGTGTGAAGTGGCCGCGCAGCTTTCAAAACCGTATGGGGTTGCGAATCTCGCGATCGGTGGCCGCTGGCAGATTTACGTTTGCCGCAATATCCGCCAGCCGTGGCCGGAGTTCTGGAAGGGTTTCCAATACTACGG
>JASHVU010000502.1 GCA_030044455.1 Acidobacteriaceae bacterium
GCTGCTCAGTGACGGATTCTGGCACCAGCACTTCGGGGGCGACCCGAGCGTGATCGGCAAGTCACTCCAGCTCAATGGCACTGGTTACACCATCATTGGTATTGCCCCGGCCGGCTTCACTTTTTATGGTGTCAACCGCGACGTATTCGTCCCCATTGGCCAATGGAACGACCCCTCATTCCTCGATCGCAATGTCGACGTAAGCTCCCACGCCATTGGCCGGCTTGCCCCCGGAGTCACGCTCGCACAGGCAAGCGAAGAAATGGATGGGATCGCCAACCGGCTCGCCATCCAATACCCCCAGGCCGATAAAGGCGTCGGCGTCAACCTCATTTCGATGAAGGAAGACATCGTCGGCGACGTTCAGCCTATTCTTGAGGTACTGCTCGCCGCCGTTGGATTCCTTCTGCTGATCGCTTGCGTCAACGTCGCTAGCCTTCTGCTCGCGCGCTCCAGGCGTCGATCGGGGGAGTTCGCATTGCGCGCGGCCATTGGCGCGCGCAGAAGCCGCATTATTGCACAACTGCTCACCGAAAGCCTTCTCATCGCCGGCCTCGGCGGTGCTCTCGGCCTTCTGCTTGCCGTCTTTGGTACGAAAGCCATCGTTCATGCCTTCCCGGCAGCCCTGCCACGCTCTGAGCACATCGTCGTCGACTGGAGAGTGTTGCTCTTCACGCTCGCCGCATCGGCGCTTGCCGGCATCGGCTTCGGACTCGCCCCGGCTTTGAATTCCGCGCGCGTTAACCTGCAGGAGACGCTTCGCAAGACGACGCGCGGAGCCCACGGCGCTCGCCCGCGGCTGCAGGGAATCTTCGTGGCTGCTGAGGTAGCAATGGCGCTCGTCCTGCTGGTGGGCGCGGGACTCATGTTGCGTTCCATCGCCGCACTCTGGCGCGTTAACCCCGGCTACATCCCCGATCACGCCATCACGTTTTCGATGTCGCTACCCTCAACAGCCACCACTACCGAAGCTGAAACCCGCGCCCGCCTGCGCCGCTTCGACGCCAAAATGCGGGCCATTCCCGGCATCGAGGCAGTCTCAGCCACGCTCGGATCGCGCCCCATGATCCACGACTCCGAACTGCCTTTCTTCATCAAAGGTCAGCCCAAACCGGCCAGCAATAACGACATGCCGCAGTCAATGTTTTACCTGGTTGAGTCGGGATTCAGGCCGGCCATGGGCCTCACTCTCGAGCGCGGCCGCTTTGTGAACGAGCAGGACGACGAGAACGCACCCGTCGCCATCGACATCGACGACATTTTCGCGCGCACGTACTTCCCCAACCAGAATCCCATCGGCCAACACATCCATATTGCCGGTTTTGACGTCGATGCCGAGATCGTCGGCGTTGTCGGCCACATCCGCCAATGGGGCCCCGGCAACGATCCCAAAAACGCAATCGAGGCGCAGTTTTTCTATCCATTCATGCAGCTTCCACCCAAGCTCATGCTTCTGGTTGCCGATGGAGTCGCCGTGGTTCTTCGCACCAGGGGCGATCCCGCCTCCATCATGGGCCAGGTGCGTGCGGCCGTCGCGGAATTTGACCCCGGCGCGGTGATCTACGCCGAAGAGACCATGAACGAAGTCCTCGAAAACGCTCTCGCAGCACAGCGTCTTTCCATGATTTTGCTGGGCGCGTTTGCCGGTCTCGCGCTCGCGCTTTCCTGCGTCGGCATCTTCGGGGTCATCTCCTACCTGGTAGAAGAGCGCACTCATGAATTCGGCATTCGCATGGCGCTCGGGGCGAAGCGTGGCGACGTACTTCGCCTGGTTCTCGGCCAGGGAGTCGGCATGGCGCTGCTCGGCGTCGCCGCGGGAGTGTTCGTCGCCTTCGGTCTCACGCGGCTGCTCGCAAATCAGCTTTATGGCGTGTCTCCCCGCGATCCGCTCACCTTCTTTTTTGCAGGATCCGCCCTGACCGCCGCCGCACTGGCCGCATGCTACACCCCCGCTCGACGCGCCACTCGCGTCGACCCGATCGTGGCGCTGCGCTGCGAGTGAACGCCGAGCTCACGGCACAGGAACAACCTGGATCACCGCCGTTCCCTGAAGAACTCCCGCAGCAGCTCGCCAGATTCTTCAGCCAGCACGCCGCGCTCGGCCCACATCTGGTGGTTGAGCTTGGGGTGGTTCAGTACCGCCAGCACCGACCCGCAAGCGCCCGCTTTGGGGTCGTCGGCGCCAAAGACCAGCTTGTCGATCCGCGCGTGGATCATCGCTCCGGCGCACATGGCGCAGGGCTCGAGCGTTACATAAAGCGTGCAGCCATTCAGCCGGTAGTTGCCCAGCACTGTTGCCGCCGCGCGCATGGCCACAATCTCGGCGTGCGCCGTGGGGTCAACATCGCGCAGCACGCGGTTCTGGCCACGCGAAACAATTGCGCCCTCATGCACAACCACGGCACCGATGGGGACTTCGCCTGCCTGGGCCGCGGCACGGGCTTCATCGAGAGCGGCGCTCATGGCGTCAAGATCTGAGATTGTCATTCGTTCAGATGAACCTATGGGGCTAAACTGGCCGAAAAACTCTCATCGAAGGCACGAAGTGTCAGGGCACGACTTTAGTCGTGCCGAAAATGTCCTTAAAAACGGCGGGGCTTTAGCCCCTGAGGGATGCATTTCAATCGATCTTACCTCCGGAGCGCGAGTTTTTCCGCAACCTGTAAAGCCCCTTAATGTCTTTTAACTTTCTCTGGCACGACTGAAGTCGTGCCCTTTCAAGACTTCAACTCGCACAGATGGATTTCAATCCAGCTTCTTGATCCATACGTTGCGCACCGACACCTTCGACGGCGCACTCTCAATCTCAATCCCGACATAGCCCGTCTGGTTGTTCGACGAGGCCGGATCGTCATCCACATACACGGCCATCAACTGCCCGTTCAGAATATGGATAAACGTGCCGCCGCGCGCCATCACGAGATATTGATTCCAGTCATTCACGCGCACATATCCGCCCAGGGGCGTGCGATCGGCGATATTGCCCATCAGCCGCGGACCCTCCTGCGGACCCGACTCCACCACCTGCCCACGCCAGGCCAGAATTCCCACCGGCGTATTTTCACTGTAGAACTGGCCCGTCCACTCGGCCGCCCACGGCCCGACAGGATACCAATAATCGGCCTGCGGCCCGGTCATCATCCAGTTCAGATTCGGCGGAGTCTTGGTAGGCCGGTTCCACGGCAATCCGGTCTGGCTCCGGTATTGAATACCGCTGCCCCCGCCCTCCTCCACCTTGATCTCGAGCTTCAGATCGAAGTCCTTCGCCTTAAGGCCGCGAAAGACGATGTAGCTGTTTTCCACCGGCTTTTCTTTGGTCGAAACGCCAACGATGGCGCCGTTTTCCAGATGCCACACCGCCGGATCGCCGTCCCAGTTTTTCAGACTGGTTCCGTCGAAGATCTCGGTGTAGCCTGCATGGTCGTTGAAGTCGATCGGATCAGGCTGGCTGAATCCGAAGGGCTTTGGCTTGGTTTGAGTAGTTGCCGACGGCCGGGTAGCCTGGGTGGTTTGGGCAAGCACGAACGCCGTCGATAGTGCACAGGCGCATACTGCGCCGACACGGAATGAGTTGAGCAAAGTCATGTGATTAATTCTTGCACGCAAAGATCAATGCCGTTGCAAGTCAATCAAGTCCACGAACGCCGATGCAATCGAGTCGGCCGACGCAGGTGCACTCAATCTCGCCAACGCCGGTGCAGTCAAGCCCGCCACTGTGGGAGCAATCAAGCCCGCGAACGCGGGCACAAGAAAGTAGCTCCGGGCGCAAGCCCGGGGAAATCTCCTGCCAACCAACCAAAAAGCCCGCCTCAGCAGGCGAAAGAGAGCATCGAGAAAGATCCGCCCGAGCGTCCCCGCCGCATGCAAATTCCGTCTCTTTTCGTTGCAGGGAATTTCCACGAAATGCGCTACATTGAATTCGGGGCATTGAAGCGATTCTGAAAACTCCGCCACCCTGTTCTCGCAACACTTTAACCAAGTCGCCAGCTTGCAAGACCTGGATATCTCAAATGGAAGAAAACAATAGACTTATCTGCCAAGTCCACCCTCTATCCGACTGAAAACAATAGACTTTGAGACTTTTGGCAGCCCCCGGGGGTGGCGACCGGGGGGGAGGATAGTCGTCAACGCCATCAACGCATAGCCCGGTCCTATAGGAGGCTCGCACCAGCCGCTGGTTGCTGCTGCGTCATGCAGTGCAACGCCCCCAGGCCCCAGATCAGGTCGACACTGTGCACGCCAATCACCTCTCGGCTCGGGAAGACTTCGGCGAGGATGTTCAGCGCCACACGATCATTGGAGTCGTGAAAGGTAGGCATCAGCACCACCCTATTGGCAATGTAGAAATTTGCATAGCTCGCCGGAAGGCGCTGACCCCGGAAGACAACCGGCCGCGGCATGGGCAGCTCAACGATCGTGAACTGCTTACCGGCCGGCGTGCGGGCAGCCCTAAGCCGGGCGAGATTTTCGGCGAGCGGCTCGTGGTTCGGGTCTTTTGTGTTGG
Source organism: Acidobacteriaceae bacterium (assembly GCA_030044455.1). Classification (GTDB taxonomy): domain Bacteria; phylum Acidobacteriota; class Terriglobia; order Terriglobales; family Acidobacteriaceae; genus Telmatobacter. The sequence goes on from JASHVU010000502.1 coordinate 4,505, forward strand.
GTTCGACGGCGGTGATGATCGTATCGACGCCCGCGAAACGCGTAATGTCATCGACGTGGCCGTGCGTGTCGTCGCCGGCGATGCCGCGATTCATCCAGATCACCTGGTCCACTCCCAAGTAATCTGCAAAAACCTGCTCCAATTGCTTCCGGCTCACGCCCGGATTGCGCTGTTGCACCGTGCTCAGCAGGCACTCTTCGGTCGTCAGCATGAGGCCGGCGCCGTTCACGTCAATCGAACCGCCCTCGAGTACGCACTTCGTGCTGTTCTGGTCTTGGATTGAAGGCTGCCAAGATGGGACGCCGAGCAGATCGGTGATACGCCCTGGAATCTGGCAGTCGAGCTTCCAATCGTCGTACTTGGCCCAACCGTTAAACTGCCAGTTGGTAGCGGCTACATGCCCTTCAGCGTTTCGGACAAAGATCGGACCTGAATCGCGCGTCCATCCGCGATCGGTGGGCCATTGGTGGAAGTCGACCTTGTCGAGATCGGCGACGGCGCGCCTGAGCATCGAGCGGACACGTTTCTCGGCAGCAGCGTCCTCAACGATCAGGTGAACGCGCTCGTGTGCTGCGAGCAGTCGAACAATCTCGGCATAGAGCCAGGGAATGGGCGCAAACTTGCCCGGCCAGTCTTCTGGATTATGCGGCCACGCTAGCCATGTGGCTTCGTGCGGCTCCCACTCGGCGGGCATGCGGTAACCCAATGCGCGCGGCTTACTCTCGGGTTCGGGCATCGCTACTTTGACTCTCCGCTGCCGACCCGCAGATCCGCTGCATCGAGGAATCGCTGAGAAATGGGTGCGTAAGCATCGATGCGGCGGTCACGTAGGAACGGCCAGTTGCGCCGCGTCTCCTCGATGAGGCCGAGATCAACCTCGGCAATGAGAATCTCTTCATGCTCATGCGACGCCTTGGCGATAATGCGGCCGAAAGGATCGGCTAGGAAACTTCCACCCCAGAACTCGAGGCCCGGGCCCGAAGCCCGGTTGCCGAGGATGTCGCCGTTCTCGTGTCCCACACGGTTCACGCCGGCCACGTACACGCCGTTGGCAATGGCGTGCGCCCGCTGGACGGTCTGCCACGCGTCATATTGAGCAACACCGAATTCTTCCTTCTCAGCGGGGTGCCAGCCGATGGCGGTGGGATAGAACAGGAGCTCTGCTCCTTGAAGTACGGTCAGTCGTGCTGCTTCTGGAAACCACTGGTCCCAGCAGACGAGCGTGCCCACGCGGCCAACGTGCAGGCCGACCGCCTGAAAGCCAAGGTCGCCGGGCGCGAAGTAATACTTCTCGTAGTAGAGCGGATCGTCAGGGATGTGCATCTTGCGGTAGACGCCGGCGATTTCGCCATCGGTACCAAGCGTAACTGCAGTATTGTGATAGAGCCCCGGCGCGCGCCGTTCAAAGAGCGAAGCAACAATTGCCACTCCCGCCTCGCGCGCCGCTTCGCCCAGTCTCTTCGTGGATGGGCCTGGAATCGGCTCGGCCAAATCGAAAAGCCTCAGATCCTCGCGCTGGCAAAAATATTGCGTTCTGAAAAGCTCGGGCAAGCAGACGATATTCGCGCCCCGGAGCGCGGCCTCGCGAATGTGCGCGACTGCGGAGGCAAAGTTCGCCTCCGGGTCGGCGCTCATGCTCATCTGCACAAGGCCAGCAGTGTATTTGCGTTTCTCAGTCATCGATCCATTTTCAATGATGCGGGTTTGCGCGCCGTAGATTCGCTACCGGGCCATCGCAACAAGGCCAACTCCGCATGGGAAGTTGGCCTGTGCATTCTGATAAAGCCGGCTGTCTCTTCCCCCGGTTGCTTCTCTCAACCAATGTGCTGTTGCGCGCAGCGCCTATTCTTCCAGGATCAGGACGGCCGCGGCAATTGTCGTGGTCCACTTGGCGTTCTTGTCGCCGACCGCTGATTGCGTAACGTTACTGGTACGCACGATTTTGTTCGAGATGCGATAGATTTCCTTCTTCTCATCCCAGCTCTTGTCGGAATCGAATTCGACATCGAGTGTGGTGGCCAGCATCTCGGCGGCCAGTTCCTCGGCGTATTCGCCAGCCTGGTCTTCAGTCTCGCCAAAACTGTGGTGCTCGCTCAGGTAGCCGTAAGTGTTGCGGTCGGCGGGGATGGCCACGCCGATGCTCGAAACGATGAGCCGATGCGGCTCGCGTGTTGAGTTTTCGGCGATGACTGCGAATACAACTTCGCCGTGGCTGAGATACTTCAGGCCTTCTTTGCGGGGAATAACTTTGCACTGCGGTGGAAAGATCGACGACACGCGAACAAGGTTCTGCGAGGCAATGCCAGCATCCCGAAGCGCCAGCTCAAACGAGGTTAATCTTTCCTTGTGCTTGCCAACGCCTTTGGTGAAGAAAATCTTCTTCGGGACCATGCTTTTTCCCAATTTCTATGTGCCCTCCGTGGGTTCTTGAGATGGTGAATTTTGGATAGTTCCCGCATGAGTCTATCGCATCCGGGCCTCAGGAAACAGAGTTTCACGCAAATTCATCTCCGGTTCATTGGAGCGGCGCCACCCCTTACACCGTCGCCAGCGCCAGACCAAGCCACGACGGGTGCGGCAAAGGAGGCTGAAACTTGCCTATCCCGCCCGTCGACCTGCAACTTTCTCGTCTCTTCTTCGTTTAAATATGCATGAAGATCTTCTTGTCTCTGGCCGGCATCCCGGCCATCGCCGCCGCATTCGTATCCGTCTTTGCATTTTCCCAGTCACCGGCCCCTCAGACGGCTCCCGATACACCCCCGCCCGCCGCGACAGTCAATCAAGGGCCGGTCGATCTGGATTACGTGCCTCCTGCGCTACATCAGCTAAGCGCACGCGCCGCCATTAAGAACAGCTTCACCTTCGACCACAACATGCTTGTGGCAGCCTCCAGCCTGCTCTCCGACTCCGATGCCGACGTCAAGCAGACCGTGGCCAAAATCGACGGCGTCAGCGTCCATATTCTCCGCTTCGGCGAGTCGGGGATTCCGGACGAGACCGCGGTCGACTCGATCCGCCAGGCCTACCATCTTCGCGGCTGGAAACACCTGGTAAGCACCACCGACAGCGGTGGCCCCATCCACGACAATGTCACCGACGTGTGGATCGTTCTCGATGGCGCCAACGTCAAGGGGGGCGTGGTGCTGGCTGAAACTCCCAGGAGCCTGACGCTGGTGACTGTAGCCGGCAACATCAGCCCGGCCGACATCATGCACCTGAGGGGCAAGTTCGGCATTCCCAACTTCAACGCCGGCGATTTTAAAGACGCAAAGTAACTTCGCAGCTTCTTTGTCAATCTTAGGGTGCCCCAAGTTCCTCATCCTTCGAGGCGGGGCGACATGGGCGGGCGAATATCTCATTGGACGTCCGTCCAGGTTCCGTATGCCGGAACAGACCGGCTGAGTCGCCGTCTCTCGTTGCCACTCAAAAATCCAAGGTGGTAGCCTCTAGTTTGACCGTCCGCGGAGGAAGAACCCAGCACAATGCAGAGCACCTATAACGGCCTCAAGTTACCTGAAAACGGCCAACCCATCACATATGAGAACGGACAGTTTTCCGTCCCTGACAATCCCATCATTCCCTACATTGAAGGCGACGGCACTGGCCGCGACATCTGGAAGGCCTCGCAGCGCGTCTTTGATGCGGCCGTTGAAAAGGCCTATGGAGGCAAGCGCAGCATCCGCTGGTTTGAGATCTACGCCGGCGAAAAGTCCT
>JASHVU010000503.1 GCA_030044455.1 Acidobacteriaceae bacterium
GCCTTCTACGCTGTATACACGTACCAGGCGATCCAGCCGCACCAATGGTGTGTTGCCAATGGCTTCAACCGCCGAGTTGAGGACCTTGTTCATGGTTGCCGTATCTCAGTTTTCATAAGTCGCAAGACTCGTTCGCTATTCCATTTCTTCTGAGCTCTTGGGTTCCTTGTTAAACCGTCGGGAACTCCGCAATTCGCAGTCTGGAACAGCCGTAAGGAATCAGTTCAACCACGACTTCAGGAGAATCGGTGTGTACTGGGCTTGCAGGAACCTCGCCGGCATTGGCCCCGTTCATCTCCCACTCGGGAACCCGCCTGGCTTTCACCTTGAGCACAATGGGAACGTCCTCCTGCCACGGCAAAAACACGTCGGAGCCAGGCCGCTTCACAAGCTCTCCTTTTTGGGCAAATGGCATTGAAGTGGGCTTGTTGGCGATCATTGCGGCCTGCGGATTGTCGCGGTCGATTGCCAATGCGTAGTTCCAACTGGTCGTAGGTGTGATCTGCCAGTTGACGCATCCTGGAGGTGCGGGAACCGGACTATCGGTGTGCGGAATTTCCAGGGGGATGCTTTTGAACGACTCCCCGATTCGCAGGACAAAATAGAGCGGCCCCCATGCAATCGCTACCGCGTTGTTCTTGCGGTTTTCTGTGCGCACCTTGAAATTGAAGTTCAAAGTTACCTGGTCGCCGGGTTTCCACTCGCGCTCCACCTTGAAGAATGTTCCAGCTATCGGATGGCGCGTATTTGGCTCATTCGAGACAGACAACTCTGCATGGCTGGCCCACGAAGGAATTCTGAAGTAAATCGGAAACGAACAGGGCTTCTCAGCCTGGATGACAAAGCGAATGCGATCGGAGAATGGATAGGCGGTCTGTTCTGTTATTTCGACGATTGAGCCATCGTGAACCTTGGCCTTCATGTGGCAGGGACCGTACGTGACCGCCACCAGGCCCGCATCGGCAGTAGCCATCCACATGGATTGCAGGTGACGGGGCCAAGGCGAGTGCATGTTGGCCAGACAGCATTCGAGGTTCGGACTGAAACCGTAGATATTCGCTGTGTGATCGTTCCCGTGCCAATGGCGCTCAGCTACCGAAACTAGCACCTGGTTGGACTGCTGATCGTACTGGTGGGCCCACATATCCGGTGTGCAGGTTCCCGGGAAAGAGTTGTATATCAGCTGCTCAATGCGGTCAGCGATCGCAGGTTTGCCCAGAATCTCGAAGTTCTTTTCGAGAGAAAAGAGCAACTCCTCTATATCGCATAACTCAGTTCCCTGGGTCGGATCGGTGTTGGCCAGCCACTCGTCACCGCTCCAGCGCCCGCCAACCTGGCCGTAACCTTTATCCAGATTGACCATGCCCTCGAGCACGCTGTCTTTGTCGGCGCTTTCCTTCGACATCAAATAATGCTGCACCGGATATTGAATTGCCTGGTTGACGTCCACACCCTGTCGCGTCCAATCCTCGAGAGGCACGTGTGGCTTCTCGGTGGTTACGTCGGGAAAATGCACGAAGTATTTTGGATCTTGAGGAAAGTGCGCAAAATAATCCTTCCAATCCTCCACGCAGCTCTGTGTGCAACGTTCCAGAAGAGCGGGAACGTCGGAGTCGCCCGTCAGGTTGTAATACCAGAAGCCAAAACTCAGCAGCATTCCGAGCCGGAGCGGCTCGACTACCGTGTTATCTTTGGACTGGCGTACCCGATCGGCATAGTCGAGGATTCTGCGAACAAGTTTAAGCGTCCTCGCATCGCCGGTGAGTTCGTAGTAATCGGGTAGGAATCTTCCTACATGCGACCAGGCGCACAGGCTCGGCGATACGGTCGCAGGATCTTCGACCCTGAGAATGTATTGCATGTAGGGATCGGTGAGCGCCTTCAGGTGATCGTCGCCGCGCACCCCGGCCAGCACAGTCAATCCCTCAAGCCAGCGGGGAATGAACCGAGGCGTGCAGCATTCGGGAGTTACATGCTGCCCGATATCGCCTTTCCAAGCGGAAATTCTCGCCGTGTCCCACACCTCGCCAAGGTGACTTGTCAATCCGTTTGCCTGGACGTTTAACTGATCGTGAAGCCAGCCCTCTGGCCGAATTGCGCCTAAAGGCAATCTGACATATTCCTTATTTAGAAGAGGCGCGCGATTGTTGGCATAATTCGCCGTCGTTGGCCACCGCGCTGAGGCCTCGCAAGAAGATGCGTTCAATCGCTCTTCGCCCAACAAGCGAAGATCGAGTAAGGCCGGAAGAGACACCGCCATACCCGCTTCGACTGCAGCCAATTTACAAAACTCACGTCGACGCATCATTTCCCCTTATTGTCTCTTCGGCGCGGACACGATTCAGCCGGGCCGAGAGACCGAATTACCCGAATGTACTTCAGTTTCATAAGAAGATGAACTCAAGATTCGCATCGTATCCTCACTATATTTTATACAAGAATTAAATATCCTTGACACACGTCAAATATTTGTATATATTTTTCAATAAAGAAACAACAGGAAAGACACTTGGGCACGTTCGAAGAACGCCGAATACAAGAAACTGGAAGAAAGTGATCCAGCGCCCTCCCCGCTTTGCGCGGGACGCAATTGTGAATTCGGCAGAGAGTCTGGGCCCAATGGCCGCATAGGATCGTTAAGCTTTTTGCCCTGAATTTATGCAGGGCCGGCTAAAGGGAATTTCCATGCAGAATGACGAGAAGAGTGCAATCCAGGATTCCGATGCAGTAGCAGCCCGCTTGGCGATTGATGGAGGGACTCCGGTACGAACCGAGCCCCTTCCCCTTGAATTTCCAGGCATCCATCACATGGGCGCGGAAGAAGTAGAGGCCGCTGCGAGGGTGGTGCGCAGCAGGTCATTATTTCGCTACTACGGCGTTGAGTTGCAGAAAGAAGTTGAGACATTCGAATCGGAATTCGCCCGATTCCTCGATGTATCGCATATGCTGGCCGTGAGCAGCGGTACAGCGGCGCTCGGTGTTGCATTGGCTGCCCTCGGAGTGGGGCCAGGGCAGGAAGTGATTGTGCCGGCCTACATGTGGGTCTCTGTGGCTGCGGCGGTTGTCAATCGCGGCGCCATTCCCGTGCTGGCCGATATTGACGATACCTTCTGCATTGATCCGAAATCTCTTGCAGAGCGCATCAGCAGCAAAACGACTGGAATCATCGTCGTGCACATGAGTGGCGCCCCGGCAGACATTCAGGCCATTCGGAAAGTCGCCGATGGCAGAAAGCTGTTCCTGCTTGAAGACTGCGCCCAGTGCATTGGAGGCAGTGTCAATGGTAAGCGGGTTGGGACGTTTGGCGACATGGGCGTCTTCAGTTTCCAGATGAATAAGAACATGACCTCGGGTGAGGGCGGCGCCGTGGTTACGAATACACGCAGGCTCTACGACCGCGCATTTGCCTGCCATGATCTGGGCTACGCGCGCAATGAGCATGGGCGCCTCATCTTGAACAATCCCGATATGTGTCTATGGGGGCAGGGGTGCAGGCTCGATGAGCTCCGCGCTTCAGTATTGCGGGTGCAATTAACAAAGCTCACTCAAATCACGGCCAGCATGCATCGCAGCAAGTATCGCATCAGAGAGGCTCTTGAGAAGCTTTCCGGCATTAACTTGCGCAGGATCGTCGATCCGGCCGGGGACACGTCGCCTTTTCTGATTACCACATACCAAGATCCAGAAACCGCGAAGAATGTGAACAAGGCACTGAGAGCGGAGGGGATTGTCACTCATCCTCAGGGGCTCTCAAACATTCTCATGACCGAGTGGGGCTTCCATCTTTACTACAACATCGCCAGCCTGGTGCAGATGACAAGTGTCGATCGCGGCGGTTTTCCGTGGACCCTTAAAGAGAATTCGGGCCTGCGGATGCAGTACGCCAAGGGAACCTGCCCTGTAGCCGACAGCCTGTTTGAGCGGAGCATTCTCATTGCGATTCCATCCTCGCTCACGGAACGCGATGAGAGTGATATCATTCGCGCATTCGAGAAAGTCCATCAGGCGCTCCTGTCCGTCTAGCGCGCCGAAGCACATCTTGAGCGCAATTGGTAGAGCCGGCAAGGCCAAGTGTTGAACCAACTTCGCCTTTCGATTTGAAAACGCCGGTTTGCGCTCGGAACGGAAAACCATGGCTGTACTGCCCGAGGCGCTCGTATTTGACTACGACGGAGTGATTGCCGATACCGAGCCATTGCATTGGAAGTCCTGGGCCGCTTTGCTGGCGCGATATGGCATTCATCTCGGTTGGGAGGAATATTGTCGGATCGGGCAGGGAGTGAGCGACGCGAAACTTTTCCTGCGTTTTGGTGCGCAGATGCGACCTGCGGATGCTGAGGACTTTTCATGTCTGAACCCCGAACGGAAGCAATTGGTCCGCGAATGGTCGCTCGCAGAGAGCCCAATTCCGCGGGAGACAGTTGCGTTGTTGAAAACGCTGGGCGATTATCGCGTTGGCTTGGTGACCAGCTCCGAACAGGCAGATGTAGAGCCGGTTCTGCGCGCCGCGCAAGTCTACTCGAGGTTTGACGCGCTGGTGTTTGGCCAGGAGCCGGCCGCACCAAAGCCGTCTCCCGCTCCTTACCTCCTCATTGCCGAAAGGCTGGGAGTGAAAACCGGAATTGCGTTTGAAGACTCGGAGCCCGGACTTGCAAGCGCAAGCGCAGCGGGATTTAAGGTAATCAAAATCGCGCGCCCGGGCGATCTCGCAAAGATTGTAGCGCTATCGTTAAGGTGATTTATGTCGAACCAAATGGTCAAACTCAAATTGATTCTGTTGTTCGCGGTCTGCCTCTTGGCAGCCGCACTTTCGGCACAAACACCGGCTGACTCACCGGCAAAATCATCGAACCCTCAGGCATCCGGGACTCCCGGCGCCAGTGCCGATGATATCTGGTGGAAACACGCCGTCATCGAAGAGATTTATCCTCGCAGCTACGCAGATTCGAACGGCGATGGCGTAGGCGATTTGAAGGGGATCACAGAACACCTCGACTACCTGCGCGATCTCGGCATCGATGCCATCTGGATAGCGCCCATGTACCCGTCGCCCCAGGTAGATTTCGGCTACGACATCTCCGATTACGAGAACATCGATCCGCAGTACGGCACGCTCGAGGATTTCGATCGTCTCGAAGCCGCAGCGCATCATCGCGGAATTCGCATCATTCTCGACATGGTGTTGAACCACACTTCCGATCGGCATAAATGGTTTGTAGAATCGGCCAGCTCGCGCGACAATCCCAAGGCGGATTGGTATGTGTGGAACTCTGGCATTCCTGTGGACTCGCCAGGCGTGGGCGATTTCCAGAAGAGAAATGAGCATGACGGCGTGGTTCCTCCCAATAACTGGGAGTCGTTCTTCGGAGGATCGGCGTGGCAATGGGTGCCTGCCCGCCGGCAGTTTTACTACCACAAGTTCTATAAGCAACAGCCCGACCTGAACTGGCGCAACCCGGCGGTTGAAGCCGCGATGTTCGATGTGATGAAGTTCTGGCTGCGCCGAGGGGTCGCGGGATTCCGGCTCGACGCCATTCCGGAGCTATATGAAGACGCGCAACTGCGCGACGAGCGGGATTTGGGCGGGACAAACGATCAGGGCGATCCGAACCTTGAAGAGGTTCGCACGGCCAATCAGCCGGAGATGCACGATCTGCTGCGCCGTCTGCGCGCCATGGTCGACGAATTCCCTGGGAATCGCGTGTTGATTGGTGAAACCTATCCTCCCAACATTGCGGCCCTCGACGCATGGTATGGCCGGGCAGCGCACGACGAACTGGATTTGCCGATGGACATGTTGGTTGGCTTTGGCAGCGATGCGAAGTTCAACGCAACTTATTTTCGCCGGGTGATCGCTGAGTCCGAGACCGAGCTCCATGGTTCGCAGCCGCTTTTCGTCTTCGACAATCACGATAATGACCGCTCGATCGATCGCTTCGGCGACGGCCTGCATAACGTTCAGATTGCCAAAGGTATTGCGACCATCCTGTTCACGAGCCGCGCCACGGCAATGACTTACTATGGCGCGGAACTCGGCATGATCACGCAGACGCCCAAGCGCAAAGAGGACGTAAAGGATCCGATCGGAATCACCGGGTGGCCGCGGGAAAAGGGGCGCGATGGCGAGCGTACGCCGATGCAATGGACTCCCGGTCCGCAGGCGGGCTTTTCAAGCAATCCAAACACCTGGCTTCCAGTTGCGCCAGACTACAAAACTGTCAATGTTGAAACCGAAAGCGCCGATCCGAATTCGCTGCTGAGCTGGTATAAGAAGCTGATCGCGATCCGGCGTCGGAATCCAGCGTTGCACGATGGCAGCATGGCCATGATCGACACGAACGATCCCGATGTACTGTCGTTTGTCCGCGTGAGGCAGGGAAAAAACTCCGCTGTGGTCGTTGCAATCAATATGTCGGCCTCAACGAAAACGGTCACGCTCCATCTCAGGAGTTCCGGGATCGACAGCAATACTGTCAGGACCCTCGCAGCGAGCGAGCAAGGGCTTGAGTCAATTCGACCAACCGAGTCTCTCACCCTGCCGCCATTCGCTTCGTGGGTAGGCGCGGTCCAATAGGAAGGCTCAGACGTATTCATCGCGAGAATCCAGGTAAGGAATCATGATGCGAATTGCCGATCCCAACTACGTTGGAAGAGCTTTATCGATCAAGCTCGGCGCGCCGCTTCTTGCGGGGCTGCTGGTCGCGCTTCTCCAGACGCAATCTGGGTCGGCACAATCATCTGCCGTAACTCCGCTCTATCTCGATCCCAGTCAGCCGGTCGATGTGCGCGTGAACGACCTGTTGAAGCGCATGACGTTGAAAGAGAAGGTCGGCCAGTTGAATCTTCCCTGCGCATACGTTGATGCTCTGGGAATAACGAACGCCGAGAAAATGGCGATGGCGCGGAAATTCGCGGCTGGAACACTTAACAACGAGATTGGCCCCGGGGCGGGCTTCTTTACGATGGCAGATACCCTGCATCTGAACAATCTTCCCGACCAGATAAAGTTCTTCAACGAATTGCAGACCATCGCAACAACTCAAACGCGCTTGAAGATTCCGCTTCTTGAAGACGAGGAAGGAACGCACGGGGCAATGTTCGCCGGCGCCACCGTGTTTCCTGAAGGACTGTCGATCGGCAGCACCTTCGACATGCCGCTGGTTCGCGAAATCTATGCAGCCGCCGCGCAGGAAGCCCGTTCGACGGGTATTCATATGCTCTCGACTCTTGTGCTCGAGACCGATCGCGACCCGCGCATGGGCCGCAACATGGAAGGTTACACTGAGGACCCCTATCTCGATGCGCGCATCGCCGAAAACATTGTGCATGGCGCGCAAGGCGAAAATGTCGGCGCGCCCGACAACGTGGCTGCGATGATGACCGATTTCCCGACGCAGAGCGAGCCCGTGAGCGGCATGGAACGCGGCGCCATCGAACTATCGGAGCGCAATATCCGCGAAAACTTCCTCCCTCCCTGGATTGCGGCATTCAAAGCCGGAGCGCTCGGTGTAATGGCAGGCTATCCCGATATAGAAGGCGTCCCGGAACACGCGTCAGAGAAATGGAACACTCAAATCCTGCGCAATGAGCTCGGCTTTCAGGGGATTGTCGATAGCGAAGGCGACGGATTCAGCACGCTGATCTATGAACATATTGTTCCTTCGCAAAAAGAAGCTGGGGCGCTGGCACTTAAAGCAGGCGTTGACGTGGATATTACCTATGAGCCCGCCTACATGGGGCCCCTGATTGAAAACGTCGACGAAGGCAAGGTCCCTGAGTCGCTGGTCGATCGAGCGGTTCGACGCATGCTCGATCTCAAATTCCGCCTGGGCTTGTTTGAACATCCATTCGCCGACGTGGCGGAAGCTGAGCGCGTGGTCCACTCCTCCCAGCATCAGCAACTCGCGCTCCAGGCCGCACGCGAGGGAATTGTCTTGCTCAAGAATGACCAAGGTCTCCTGCCGTTGAAAAGAGACATCACTTCAATCGCAGTGATTGGTCCTGATGCGAATGACGGATGGAGCCAGCTTGGCGACTACACGCCGCACGCGGTGCCGCAGAAACTCATCACGGTACTCGACGGAATCAGAAGCGCTGTTTCTCCAGGAGCCAGGGTTGACTATGTAAAGGGTTGCGATGTCATCGGCGGTGAAGCGAATTTTGCGTCTGCGGTGGAGGCTGCGCGAAAAGCCAGCGTGGCCGTGGTCGTTGTGGGTGAACGTCCGAGCAATGACGGAGCCGGCGACGCGCCGGCGACGGATGGCGAGGCGTATGACGTGGCCAGCCTCGATTTAACAGGTCATCAGGACGAACTTGTGCGCGCCATCCAGGCCACGGGAACCCCCGTGATTCTGGTGCTGATCAACGGCAGACCGCTCTCCATTCGTTGGGAGGCAGAACACATTCCTGCCATCGTTGAAGCCTGGGAACCAGGAGAGGGCGGCGGCCAGGCCGTCGCCGACGTTTTGTTTGGAGACTACAACCCCAGTGGCCGGCTCGCCATCACTATTCCGCGAAGTTCGGGACAGCTCCCCGCCTATTACAATTACAAGCCCGGCAAAGAATATTGGATTGCAAAAGGATGGAGCCACAACGGCGGATACTCAGACATGCCTGCGACTCCCCTCTATCCGTTCGGCTTCGGGCTTAGCTACACGCAGTTCAAGTTGAGCAACCTGCGCATCGCTCCTCAGCAGATTTCATCTGCCGGCAGCGCGCAAGTGAGCGTGGATGTAACCAATACAGGAACGCTCGCGGGAGTGGAAACCGTGCAGCTTTACCTGCATGAGCGGTTTACCCCGGTAGCTGTGCCTGTAAAGAGTCTTAGAGGATTTCAAAGGGTGGAGTTGAGTCCGGGCGAGACCAAAAACGTGACGATGAAGTTGACTCCTGAAGCGCTGAAGCTGCTGGATGCAAATCTTCATTGGACAGTCGTGCCCGGTACATTCGATGTCATGGTTGGAAAGTCGTCGCAAGAGATTGTGCTAACGGGCTCGTTGAGTGTGAAAGCAGCAGACGGCGCATCCGCTCGATGAGCAAATCGACATAAAGCTAGCACGATCGAGAATCCGTGGCCTGGGGAGAATTCGAATGATTGGGTTGAGTCGACGGGAGTTGCTGCAGGGGGCGGGCGCGCTGGCAGCGGGGACAACGCTCAGCAGGCTGCAATCGAGACTGGGAATTGCGTTGCCGGAGGGAACGGTTTCGCAAGTTCCCGACTGGGTGCGCTCGATACGGCTGCTGATTGCCGAGGGGTACGCTCCTCCGTTTTACCCCGCACTCGATTACGATCCCAGAAAAGCGGTGGCGATTGCGCGCGAATTGGGATGTAATGCGCTGCGATTTCCGAGCTTTTCATACGTCGCCTATTTCCCCACCAGGACAAAGCTGCCTCGGCATCCTGAGCTGGGGTCGCGCGACTTGATGCGGGAGACAGCGGATTTGTGCCGCGACGCTGGAATCAAGCTGGTTGTGTACAACCCGCTGAATCATCCGTTCATGGATATCACTGCAAACGATCCCAATTACCTTGACTGGGCGCGGCGGTTCGCTGACGGACGGCCGATGACCACGACACATTTCGGCTGGGGTGAGTATTACGAGGGATGCCTGAATAGTCCGGTGCGCGAACAGACCTTGGACTGTGTTCGAGAAGTAATCACCAACTATCCCGTCGACTTGATGTACTACGACGGCGCCTATGAAGGCATGGATCACGAGGAGGATTTCTGCCACTGCAAATACTGCAAGGAGGCGTATTTCAAAGCGCACGGCAAAGACATACCTAGGCAGGATCGAACCGACCGGCTGGAAGACCTGGTTGAATATCGCCAGTG
>JASHVU010000504.1 GCA_030044455.1 Acidobacteriaceae bacterium
AGCTGGTGGATACTGGGTCGTCGGGACATACACCTGCCATCCGGCATCGCCGTCCACGTTCTCCTCATGCACATCGTCTACGATGCCGACAATGTACGCCTCGAAAGTATTAGGACCGCCCCAAAGTGCTTTGCCCAATGCGTCGTGATCTTTCCAAACGCCGTAAGTATCGAGGTACTTCGCGAAGCTCTTGTTGACCATCACCACCAGCTCGCTTTTGGCGGTGTCAGACCAGGAAAAATCCCGGCCCCGAATCGAGGTGCCCATGGCGCGCATATATCCCGGGGTGATGACGTAAACTAACGGGCCATTGATGCCTTGCGGCGGCACGTTCACGCCCTTTGGAAACGGCAGACCAAACGAACGATTTTGTCCGAGCGGCAAATAATCAGTAAAACCCGCGGCTTCGACGCCGGGCAACGCTCCCACGCGACTTAGGATTTGCTGAAAGATCACTCCCCGCCTGGCAGCACTCAATGACCCGTCCTTGTCGTTGGCGACATAATCGTCGTAGTCCACTTTGATGGCGGCGGCGCGATCCGGCTGGAAACCGAGATCGACCTTCAAAACATTCAAGAAGCTGCGCAGCAGCAAACCTGCACCGACCAGCAGCATACAGGCCAGCGCAACCTCAGAGACTACGAGAATGGAGCGCGTGCGTTCGTGTCGGCGGCTGGCCGTTGCTCCTGGCCCCGCATCCTTGAGCGTTTCGTAGATATTTCCGCCGGCCATGCGCAAGCCGGGAACCAGCCCAAAGACTGATGCCGCGAATACTGCAATCAGTAAGGTCCAGATTAGCGCCGCACCATCGATGTGCAACGTGCTCAGCAGCGGAAGAGCGATCGCGCCCTGATGCGCGAACCACGACACAAGCATTGCGGCAAGCAGCAGCCCGATGATCGCGCCCGCGACCGAGAGCACGAGGCTCTCCGTCAAGAGCTGGCGGATAATGCGGCTGCGGCCTGCGCCCAGAGCGCCGCGCATCGCGAATTCCTTGGAGCGGGCGGCGGCGCGCGCCAGCAGCAAGTTCGAGAGATTCACGCAGGCAATCAGCAGAATCGCTCCCACCGCGCACCATAGCACCACGAGCGACCGCCGCAGCTTTCCACTGATGTAGTCCTTAAGCGGAACGGGAACGACCTGCCCCTTGAAACTCCCGCAGGTCTGCGGGATTGTGTTGCTCAAACACATGCTGGGCGCGACCCGCGCAGCATCATCGACGGCCTGAGCCAACCTGACCCCGGGCTTTAGCCGTCCGATCATGGTGATGATGCTCCCCATGTTGCGTAGAGGGCCGTAGAGATTCAGCGGAGTGATGGCGTCTATCTTTGTGCCGGGAGCAAAAACGGCGCCGAAATCGAAGCTGGCCGGCAGTACGCCAATTACAGTGGTTTGCACGCCATTGATGTCGAAGGCCTTGCCGACGATATTCGGATCGGCATTGAACTGGCGCTTCCACCACGCGTTGGTCAACAGAATCACGGGTGCCGCGCCATTGACCGCATCATCGGCTGTGAACACGCGCCCCATTTGCGCATTCACTCCCAGAAGTTGGAAAAAGTTGTGGACTACGTCGATGCTGGTCGCCATGATCGGCACGCCGCCGTTCAGGCGCAGGCTCAAATTGTCTGCGCTCGAGAATGCAAAGTATCCGGTGACGTCCCGGTAGGACCGGCTTCCGACGCGAAACTCGTCATATGCGTCAGTGGAATACGTGGCGCAGGACAATCCGCATTTAGTCGGTGGAGGAGCGATCCACACCAACTGCTGCGCATTCTGGAAAGGCAGCGGTCGCAGCAATAGCGTGTTGACCACACTGAACACTGCAATATTGGTGCCGATCGCCAGTGCCAGGATCACGACCGCAACGGCGGTAAAGCTCGGGTCGCGTCGGAGGGAGCGCAGTGTGACGCGGAGGTCTCGAACAGCGTCATCCCAGTATTCAGTCAGACGGCGGCGTCGGTCCATGTGCTCTCCTATGCGCTCGCCCAAGCGCTGGACGGCGCGAATGTTTCCAAACTGGCGTTCGGCTTCTTTACGGGCGGCTTCGGGACGCCAGCCTTGGGCGACAAGATCGTCTACCTTGGTTTCAAGGTGAAAGCGCAGCTCATCTTTCACGTCGGCAGCCGAATCGGGGCCCAGCAGCCGGTCGTATCGCCGCCATAAAGGAGTCGGGCTCATGCCATCTCCTCCGGCAGCGGGGGCTGCGTCGCACCCAGCACCTTGGCTACAGCTGCGGCGTACGCCTCCCAGGTCTTCACCTCTCGACGCAGTTGACGCCGGCCCTCAGGGGTGAGCCGGTAGAATTTGGCCTTGCGATTGTTCTCTGAGAGTCCCCACTCCGCCTCAACCAGTCCCCTGTTTTCCAGTCGCCAGAGGGCTGGATACAGCGTCCCCTCTTCGATCAGCAGCGCGGCATCGCTCTGCCGGCGGATGAGGTTGGAGATGGCATATCCGTGAAGAGGGCCCCAGACCAGTGCCTTGAGGATCAAAACATCCAAAGTGCCACGCAGAAATTCGAGTCTGGCAGTGTCCATTCGCTCCCCTAGGCTTTCAAGGGAACTATCTCACAGGTCCCCTGTGAATGCAAGGGGAGATTTTGGCGATCCGGATCGGCCTTATCTCCAGGCTGCTTGCTGGGATTCTGATCATGAACAAAGCGTCCATCACGCAGCCTTACCCCTCAGACTAATCGCCGAATTATGCCTAAAGGGTAAGTCACTCATCCAAGAGGGATCCCGCGATTGACTAAGATTACGCATTGGGAAACGGGCGTGCTTGACCGACCCTCGGTAGATGTCCCAGCCTAGCGTACTCCTCGAAATCTTTACTCCCACATCCGAAAGGGTTCAAATCCATGAAAGCATCCAGGCTCTACGAGGCGCTTCATGCGCTGATCGGCGAACGTGTGCC
>JASHVU010000505.1 GCA_030044455.1 Acidobacteriaceae bacterium
GCTTTTGCTGTTACGTCGGTAAAAGTGCCGTCGCGATTGTTGCGATAAAGCGCGTTTTGCAAGGGCGTAGGAGGATTGAAGAAGTTGGCCTTGCCGCTGTTGACAAGATAGATATCCATCCAGCCGTCGTTATCGAAATCAAAAAAAGCGCAACCTGCGCCGCTGCTTTCGGGCAGATACTTTTGAGCCGATCGGCCGGCTGAGTGAACCCAGTGAATGCCGCTTTTCGATGGCGGAACTTCTTCGAATGTGTATGGTGTTGCCTGAGCGGCCTGACCCAGCAGCGACCCGCACACGGGACTGGCCGCGGCCGCGAGGCCCAGATTGCGTAGCAGCCTGCGACGCGAGATATGTTCTCTGAAAGTTCTCACCCTGATCGGCGTGCGCCTCGTACAGCCGTTATCTTACCCGCATTCATTGATTGGAGGGTAGCGACAGTCTCTCAGCGCAGGCGCGGATCGAGCGTAGTTTGCGATCCGTCAGGCGACAGCGGAGTCCCAACCAGGTTTTCTTTCAGATCGCGTGCGAGTTTCTCAATCTCGGCCACAATACGTAGCTGGGCTGGGTTCAGCGAAACAGGATTTTCGCGTGCGACCTCAGCATTCAATTCGTTGCTCAGCTTTAGGATTTTGCCGGCGTCTTTGGCAACACGCTTTTGCCGTTCGGCGGTGGCGGCGCGCAGTTGCCGCTCTTCTTCAGCGGAATCGCTGTTGGGAAGGTCGGGATCTTGCAAGCTGCCAACAGGCGCGCCGCTGGGAAGCGTAGGCAGGCTCGGAGAAGTGCCACGAACCTGCGCGCAGCAAGGCGCAACTACCAGGAGCGCGAGCCAAAGAAGCCCGCCCGCTCCTATATGTCGATACAACCTTGTCATTTCCAACCTGCTGACGTTGATCAAGGTATTTGACAGGCCCGGCAGAGGGGGCCCGGCGTCGACCTCGCAAAACCGGGCCGAAGTATACTTGCTGGCGGATATAGTCTATGCCGACTTCGGTATTTCGAACAGTGTGTTTGGCCACGGCGATCGTTTTTTTGACGCCGGTTGAACAACTACCGGGGCAGGCGCCGCCAACCGAACAGAATGGGGCACCCCCCCCGGCTGCAATCGATCCACTCAAGCAACAGGCGCTCGATGAAGAGCAAGCCGGAAAGACCGAAGACGCAATACGCGACTATGGACACGCCCTCGAGCAGCATCCCGACTGGAAAGAGGGAATGTGGAACCTGGGCATGCTGGAGTATGGAAGCAATCGCTTTGGGGAGGCGATTGTCACCTTTCATAAGGTTGTTGACTTTGCGCCAACGCTCGGCATCGCTTGGAGTCTTCTCGGCCTTTCAGAATTCGAAACAGCTGACTACAACCATGCCCTCGCCCACTTGGAGAAGGCGCAGTCTCTTGGCATCAACGATGACGATATTGCGCGGGTCTCCAGCTATCATCTCGGGATTCTTTGGATTCGCACTTCTCAATTTGAACGTGCGTCAAGTCTGTTGCTGCAGACATTCGGAGCAGACGTGACATCGCCACAGGCAGAGACTGCACTTGGGCTTGCAACTCTGCGCGTACCGCTGCTTCCCAGCCAGCTTGACCCGTCTCGTGAGGCCCTGGTGCAGGCTGTTGGAGAGGCTCAGACTGCTGGTGCGGGGCAACAGGCCGCCCTCGCCAATTTGCTGCGTAATAATCCCAAATTGCCCTATCTCCACTATGCATTCGCACTGTCTCTGGCGGAGAACGGAAAACTGAAAGAAGCCGAGGAGCAGATCGTGGAGGAGACCAGGATTTCCCCGGCCAGTTCTGCGCCATGGATCGAACTAAGCCGTCTCGATCTGAAATTGGGAAAGACGGCGGAAGCGCTGAAAGCGGCTCAAGAGGCCGTCAGGATTTCGCCGGACAATCAAGACGCCCATCTGCTGCTCGCTCAAGCTTGGACTACGGCGGGCAACGAGCGGAACGCAGCGGCTGAAAAAGCCTTTGTTGCCGGTCAAAATACGGACAATTCAGCCGCGGGTGATTCGGTCGCCGGCAATTCAAACGTCGAGCAGCGCATGATTCTGCTGTATGCCAATCCAGCCATGAAGGTTGAAGCCGCTCCGAAGGCAGATGAGCAGCGCTCAAGCCGCGCCATGACGGAATATGCCGCCGGCGACTACTCCAACGCGATGATCGATTTGAAAGCGTGGCTGGCTACGGCCCCGGAGAGCGGTACAGGCTGGGCTCTGCTGGGACTTTCAGAATTCGCCACGAAGGATTACGACAACGCGCTCATTCACCTGGATCGTGGATCTCAACTTGGGTTGAGCGCCAGTTCCGAGTCCCTGGCCCTCGCTAAATACACCTTCGGCATTCTGCTCACGCATGCAGGCCGCTTTGAACAAGCTGCGAGCATCCTGTCTTCGGCCACTGATGCTTCAGAGCCTCTGGCTCAAAAGGTAGTTTTTGCGCTGGGGCTGGTGCTGTTGCGAAGAGCCGAGTTTCCAGACGCAGTGAGCCCATCGGATAAAGAACTCGTCTCCGCTGCCGGCAACATCGAATCGCTTCTGCTCGTGAGCCAGTACGACAAGGCCTTCCCGCAACTCAAGCTCTTGCTCCAGCAGTATCCGGCCATACCTTTCATTCACTACGCGTATGGAACCGCATTGATCGCGTTGTCTCAGTTCGACCAGGCCGCAGAGCAAATGAAGGCAGAGATCGAAATCTCTCCCACGAGCGAATTGCCTTACGTCCGCCTGGCCTCAATCGCCCTGCGACAGCGCGACCCCGCCGCTGCAATCACCTGGGCGCAAAAAGCCCTTCAACTCGCTCCTGACTCAGTTGACGCTCATTACCTGCTGGGCCGGGGCTCTCTTGAATCGGGCGACCCGACATCGGCAATTCGCGAACTCGAAATTGCTGCCAAGCTCAGCCCCGCCAGTCCTGAAATTCACTTCAATCTTGCCAGGGCCTATGCTCGCGCAAAAATGCCCGACAAAGCCCAGCAAGAACGGGATATCTTTAACGGATTGAAGAAAACCGAAGAAAGCCAGCAAGGCAGCCAGGCGCCTCAGATTGACTCTGGCTCGCGCGATCCATAGTGTTTCTGCCGGGCAAAGTGTGCGTATAATTTGTTCCGTACTGTGAGGGGTTATGAAGATCAATCTGTTTATCGCCGGAATCCTGACCGTTGCGAGTTTCCCATTGGCAAATGCACAAGCTCCTCCAGGGGCTGGAGCGCCTTCCGTTCGCGACCCATCCGCAGCGAGCGGGGTCGGCGGCGACGCCAATTTCAATCAGCTGGTGAATCAGAATCACGGGAGCATGCAGTTTATTGGAAAAGTGGTAGTAGACGGCTTCGGTCTGCCCTGGAATCCGATTCCGGTCGCGGTGGTTTGTGACGGGAAGACGCTCTACAACACGGTCACGGATACAAAGGGAGGTTTTGGCATCATGGTGGATGCCAAGCTGCCCGATAGCGAGATTGTCAAAACCAAGACCGATCTGGGACGCATCACCGCGGCTCAGCTTATTGGTTGCAAGGTGAATGCGATTCTTGATGGCTTTGACTCGGCACCGGTGACGATTGCCAATCGTGACGCCACCGATTCACCCGATATTGGGACCATCCATCTGCATCAGAACGAAGGGGCCACCGGATCCTCGATCAGCCCCACCACCGCGTCGGCTCCGGCTGATGCTGCCAAGGAATTCGACAAAGCTCACTCCGAAGAGATGGGGAATCATATGGACAGCGCGCGGAAACATCTGCAGAAAGCTGTCAATATATACCCGCAGTTTGCTGAAGCCTGGTATCAACTGGGCAGGCTTGAGGAGACGGATAAGCCGGACGATGCC